>CAOKPF010000033.1 GCA_948470565.1 uncultured Clostridium sp. | reverse complement strand
AGGGGGATTGTGTCTTTTTTCGTAATTAAGGGATATTTTTTTCATAGTAGTAACGCTCAAACGCACTAAACGCGATTTTATCCTGGAAAAAAATTAAAATAACTTGATTTTATAACTATTTTGTCGTAAAATATATTCGGTGATTAGTAGTGAGTATAAAAAAAGATGATTTATTTAAAAAGAGAAAAGAAACGGAAGACAAAATGAAAAAAACTGTTGATGAATATAAAAATTTTGCAATGAAAGGAAATATATTAGATATGGCAATTGGTGTAGTTATAGGTAGTGCTTTTACTAATATAGTAAATACATTAGTAAGTTCTACTATTACACCAATTATTAGCGTTCTTACAAATAAAGTAGATTTATCAACATTGTATATATCACTTGATGGAAAGAAATATTCAAGTTTAATAGAAGCAAAACAGGCTGGTGCAATAGTACTACAATATGGTGAATTATTAAATGCAATTTTTAATTTTATAATAATCTCAGTTACTCTTTTTATAGTAATAAAAATCATGAATAATAATAAAAGAAAAAACGTAGAAAATGTTGAGGAAGTAAAAAAAGAGACTACTAAGGAATGTCAATATTGCAAAAGTACAATACCAATTACAGCTACAAAATGTGCATATTGTACAAGTGATTTATCTGAAAATATAGAGGAGGAAAGTTTAACTGATGAATGATTGGATTTGTATTGATGTTAATTATTTTAATTTAAAATATACAGTAGAGTGTGGTCAATGTTTTAGATGGAATTTAATTGAAAATTCTGATACATACGTTGGAGTAATATCAGATAGGGTTATAAAAATTAAGCAAGAAGGAAATAAATTATATGTAAGAAGTAATAAAAATGAAAATTTAGAAAATGTTGTAAAACATTATTTTGATTTAAATAAAGATTATGGAAAAATAGAGGAAATTATTTCTAAAGTAGATACTAATATACAAAAGGCTGTAAAAAATACTAGTGGAATTAGAATTTTAAATCAAGATTTTTTTGAAATGGTAATATCATATATAATTTCTGCAAATAATAATATTCTAAGAATATCAAGATCAGTAAATGACATATCAAAAAAGTATGGAACCAAAGTAATATTTGATAATGAAGAATATTATTTATTTCCAACACTTGAACAATTAAAAAACGTTACAGAAGATGAATTTAGACATTGTGGAGTAGGATTTAGAGCTAGATATTTAAAATATACAATAAAAGAATTAGAAAATGGAAAAATAGATATGGAGAATATTTCAAGTATTGATACTCAAAGTTTAAGACAAACACTTATGACATTGCAAGGAGTTGGTCCAAAAGTTGCAGATTGTATATTACTTTTTGCTTGTGGTAGAGGTGAAGTATTTCCAATTGATGTTTGGGTTGAAAGAGTTATGTGTATGCTTTATTTCAAAACAGATACAAAACTTATAAAGAAAAAAGACATATTAGATTATGCAAATGAAAAATTTGGAGAATTTTCAGGAATAATCCAACAACATTTATTCTATAATATTAGGGAGAAAATGATATAGTATTGATGTATAAAAAAATAGTGAAATAAAAAGGTGAGTATATGGAAAATGAACAGATAAATTTATTTGGAATGTTTGAAGATCCAAAGATAAAAAAAGAAATTAAAGAATTAAGGGAAAAAGTAATATATTATGGAAAAAAATATTATGAAGAAGATGAGGCTGAAATATCAGATTACGATTATGATAATTTAATGCAAAGATTAAGGGACTTAGAAAAGGAACATCCTGATTTAGTTACCCCAGATTCTCCAACACAAAATGTAGGTGGCAAAACCAAAAAAGAATTTGCCCAGGTTATACATGATGTTCAAATGCAAAGTCTTCAAGATGTATTCAATTTTGATGATGTTATATCGTTTATAGATAAAGTATATGAAGAATTTGGAGAAAATACGCAGTTTGTAGTTGAAACTAAAATAGATGGGTTATCCGTATCATTAGAATATGAAAACGGGATATTAGTTAGAGGTTCAACTCGTGGCGATGGATATATAGGTGAAGATGTAACACAAAATTTGAAATGTATAAAAAATGTTCCAACAAAATTAAAGTCAAAAGATACAATTGAGGTTAGAGGAGAGGTATATTTATCTAGAGATGAATTTGAAAGGATAAATATTGATTTAGAACAAAATGGAAAGAAAACGTTGTCTAATCCTAGAAATGCAGCAGCAGGTACTCTAAGACAATTAAATACAGAGCTTGTTAGAAATAGAAATTTAGATATTTTTGTATTTAATGTACAAAAAGGTGGTAATTTTACTAAGCATAGTGAAAGCTTAGATTATTTAGATTCAGTTGGTTTTACTACTGTAAAACATAGAATGGTTTGTAAATCAAAACAAGAAGTTTTAGACAGTATAAATAAAATTGGAAGTATGAGAGACAATTTACCTTATGATATCGATGGAGCTGTTGTAAAAGTTGATGATTTAAGTATAAGAAAGTCTATGGGAGAAACAGTAAAAGTTCCAAAATGGGCTGTTGCATACAAATATCCACCTGAGAGAAAGAAGACTAAAATTACAGATATTGTAGTTCAAGTTGGAAGAACAGGTCAGGTGACACCTATGGCTGTTTTAGAACCTGTAAAAGTTGCAGGCTCTAAAATATCAAAGACTACTCTTCATAATTTTGATTTTATAGAACAAAAGGATATAAGGATTGGTGATACTGTTTTTATTGAAAAATCAGGAGATGTAATTCCAGAAGTATGCGAAGTATTAAAAGATGAAAGAGATGGAACACAAGTAATATATATAGCACCTAAGGAATGTCCTGAATGTCATGAATTATTAGAAAAAGTTGGTGATGAAGTTGCATTAAGATGTACTAATAGTGAATGTCCTGCTCAAGCATATAGAAGTATAGTACATTTTGCTTCAAGAGATTGTATGGATATTTCAGGAATGGGTGAGGCAATAGTTGAGTCCCTTATTGATATTGGAAAATTAAATGATATTTCAGATATTTATTCGTTAAAAGTTGAAGATATATTGAAACTTGAAAATCGTCAAATAAAATCGGCAACTAATTTAATAGAAGCCATTGAAAAGTCAAAAAATAATACTTTAGATAGACTAATATTTGGACTTGGTATCAGACATATAGGTAAAAAGGCTGCTAAAATACTTGCTTCTAAGTATGAAGATATATATGAACTAATGAATGAAAGTAGTGAAAATTTAAATAAAATACAAGATATTGGTAAGACAATGGCAGATTCAATTGTTGAGTTTTTTAAAAAAGAACAGACTAAATATTTGATACAAAGATTTGCTGAGGCAGGTGTTAATTTAATTGGAGATAAAGATGCAATAAAATCAGATAAATTAGTGGATAAAGTTATATGTGTAACTGGATCTTTTAACGATTATACCAGAAATGATATTGTAAAAATGATAGAAGAAAATGGTGGTAAATCAAGTTCCACAGTATCAAAAAAAACAAGTTATTTAATTGCAGGTGAAAATGCTGGAAGTAAGTTACAAAAGGCAGAAGATTTAAAAGTAAGAGTAATTACAATAGATGATTTTTTAAATATTATATTATAGAAAGGGAGAATTGCAAAATTGAGTATATTTACAGAGAAGTTAGTAGAGAATAAAAAAATAAAAGAAATAATAAATATATTAAATGGTAAGCAGAGTCGAAATTTAAGTTTAAATGGCATGACAGACTCTGCTAAAGCCATGTTTTTGTATGCATTTACAGCAAGTAGTGCGAAAAATTCAGTAATTGTATGTAGTAATAACTTTCAAGCTACAAAGATTATGCAAGATTTAAAGTTTTTTTGTGATATAGAAGTTATATATTTTCCAGCAAAAAAATTTGAATATTACGATTTAACAGCACAAAGTAATGAGATAGAGGCAAGTAGAGTATATGCAATAAAAAGAATATTGTCAGGTGGAAAAAATATAGTTATTACTACCATTGATGCGTTACAGTCTAAGATGTTTAGTATAGATAGGTATAGAGATAATGACTTAGTTTTAAGTATAAATGATAAAATCGATATAAAAAATTTTACAGACAAGCTTGTTAATCTTGGTTATGAGAGAAGCGAAAGTGTAGAAGGAAAAGGGCAGTTTAGCATTAGAGGTGGAATAATAGACGTATTTCCAGTAGATAGTGATAATCCATATAGATTAGAGTTATTTGGAGATGACATAGAAAGTATTAGGAGTTTTGATATATTTAGTCAAAGAAGTATAGATAATGCTAAACAATTTAATTTATCGTGTGTATCAGAAGAAAAAATATCACAAGATGAGAAAAAGGAAGTTTTATATAGTTTAAATGAATTTGTTAGAGAAGATATACCAGATGAACTTAAAAACACTATATATGAAGATATAGATAAAATTGAAAATAATATGCTAGACAATATGAATGAAAAATATTTTGAATTATTAGGTATTGAAAATTACACTTTTCTTGATTATGTAAAAGATTATAATATATTTATTGACGAACCATATAAGTGTTTTGAAAAGGCTGATAATGTTTATAAAGAAAATTATGAAGTTTTAAAAATTTTATCAGAAAGAAACTATATACATATACCATTTGCCCATAAATATGAAAAATTAGAATTTGTACAAGATAAGTTAAAAAACTTTAATACAATATATTTAGAAAGAATAAATATAGATAGTATTATTAACAAAAATAGAATAGTCTATGATTTTGATATACAAGAATCTAATTTTTATAGAAATCAGATGGAAGCACTACCAAGTGATGTAATTTCACAAAAGAGTAAAGGTATTAATGTAATTTTAGTATATCCTACGAAAGCTCGAGTAGATCAAGTAAAAAGCTATTTAGAAGATAACAAAATAAAAATGGAATATTTTGATGATATACATTTGGTAAAGTCATTTAAGGCTGATAATGTGTATATAACAAACGCTCCACTCTCTAGTGGTTTTAAGACAAATGAACTTGGAATAAATATACTGGTAGAGCCAGTAAGTGGTACTGTGGTCAAGTCTAAGAAATTGAAAAAAACTAGTATTGGACAAAAGATTAATAGTTTTGATGATTTAAAAATTGGGGATTATGTAGTACATGAGGATCACGGAATTGGCATATATAAAGGTGTAAAAACAATAGAAGTTCAAGGAGTACAAAAAGATTATATTGTAATTGAATATGAAAAAAATGGTATGTTATATGTTCCAATAGTAAGTTTAGATTTAGTTACTAAATATGTATGTAATGATGATACAGTGCCAAAAATAAATTCATTATCAAGTAAGGATTGGTCAAAAACTAGGCATAAAGTTGTAGCTCATGTAAAGGAAATTGCAAAAGAGCTTATGTTATTATACGCAAAACGTGAAAATGCTACGGGTTTTGCATATCAAAAGGATACTACTTGGCAAAGAGAGTTTGAGGATTCATTTGAATATGAACTTACAGATGATCAAAAAAATTCTGTTGCTGAAATAAAAGAGGATATGGAAAAGGATAAGCCTATGGATAGACTTCTTTGCGGAGATGTTGGCTATGGAAAAACAGAAGTGGCACTAAGAGCAGCTTTTAAGGCAGTTGTTAATAAAAAGCAGGTTGCATATTTAGTGCCAACAACAGTACTTGCCCTGCAACAGTATAGAACTTTTAAATCTAGAATGGAAAGTTTTGGTGTAAGAGTTGAATTACTTAGTAGAATGAAAACACCAAAGGAGCAAACCCAGATTTTAAAAGACTTAGTTGATGGAAAAGTAGATGTAATTGTAGGAACACATAGATTATTATCAAAAGATGTATTTTTTAGTGATTTGGGTCTACTTATAATAGATGAGGAACATAGATTTGGAGTGAAGGCAAAGGAGAGTATAAAAATTTTGAAAGAGTCAGTAGATGTACTTTCAATGACAGCTACTCCTATTCCTAGAACATTACATATGTCGATGATAGGTATAAGGCAGATGAGTACTTTAAGTGAACCTCCATTAGAAAGGTTACCAGTTCACACATATGTTTCAGAATATAATGAGGAAATGATAAAAAGTGCTATTGAAAAGGAATTACTTCGTGATGGACAGGTATTTTATATTAATAATAGAGTAAATAATATAGATGAAATTGCAGAAAAAGTTAGAAAGCTTGTGCCAGAAGCTAGAGTTGCTTTTGCACATGGACAAATGGAGCCAAGAAAAATAGAAGATATAATGATAAAATTTATGAATCATGAAATAGATGTAATTGTATGTACAACTATCCTTGAGTCAGGTATAGATATTCCAAATGCCAATACAATAATAATTGAAAATGCGGATAAACTTGGACTTGCTCAGCTTTATCAGATTAGAGGAAGAGTTGGTAGATCTAGTAGGGTTGCGTATGCATATATTACATACAAAAAGGATAAAGTAATGTCTGAGGAGGCAGAAAAAAGACTTAAAGCTATACGTGATTTCACCGAATTTGGTAGTGGTTTTAAAATTGCATTGCGTGATTTAGAAATTCGTGGGGCTGGTAATATGCTTGGCCGTGAACAACATGGACATATGGCTAAAGTTGGATATGAGATGTATTTAGCATTGCTTGAAAAGGCTATATTAGAAGAAAAGAAGGGGGCTAGTAAAGCTTCTATTGAAGATATGGAAAAGGAAGTAAAAATTGATTTAGGAGTTTCTGCATATATTAGTGATGATTATATAAAGGATCCTATACAAAAAATTTCTATGTATCAAAAAATATCAGATATAAAGAGTAAGGAAGAATCCCTTGATGTAATTGATGAACTTATTGATAGATATGGAGATATTCCTAATGAAACAGAAAATTTAATAAAAATAGTTGAGATTAGAAATACTGCAAGAAAATTAGGTATTACTAGTATTGTAGCAACGTCAAATCAATTAAAATTACAGCCTGGGGATGTGAAAATTAATATAGCTTCAAGTAATTCTAATGATATCTTAATTAGAACTCAGTTACAACTTGATAAACTTGTAAAAGTGTTTGATAAAAATAACGAAAATCAGGAAATTGTACCAAAAAAATAAGATGGTATAAAATAAAAAAATATGAAAACTCTGAAATAATTGAATTCAGGGTTTTTTATAATATAATGTATCTCTATGTATATGTCTATAAATTTTAGCTATTATAACTATTTTGTAGAAAGAAAAAGAACATCCATAATTTACAATTCCATTAAAAATATAATATTTTAAAGATAAATAAATAATTACTTGACATAATGTAATATATAATGTATAATATTTAAGACGAAATAAAAAAATATCAACAAATGGAGGTATTACTATGAAAATTAATGATGTTAGACTTAGAGGATGCGGCTTTACGTTGGAACCAGCCGCAAAAGAAAATAATGTAGATTACGTATCAGCTCACAAATTATTAACAATTGCTTATATTAAGGCAAATGTAGTTAATAAAGATGGACTGTGTACAGAAAATGGATTAAAATTTGATTTTAATCCAGAGCTTCCAGAAAGTTTTACAGAATCAGAAATTGCAGAAATGAATGTATGTATTGATGATTTTGTATCTGAAGGGCTACTTGAAAGTGGTGATAATGGAGTTTATTTATTTTCAGATAAGATGAAAAAAGTCCTTGAATTAGCTGCACAGAAACAGAATAAACTTGATGAAGAAGGCTTTTCTTTCTGTCCATGTCATATGTATTAAACATACAATAATTATGGAGGTGCATTATGGGAAGTGTGGTAAGATTTGTAAAAATAACTGATGAAGAAAATCCATTTTTTCCTAAAGCTGAAAATATTGCAAAACAGTTAGAAAAAGAAATTTGTAATATAAAAGCTGAATATATGACTCCAATGGGAAGTAGTATTAGTTTAGTATCAGCATGCTTTTTAGGGAAAGCTGATCCTAATGCAGATGAAGATGAAGACCTTTTTTATAGAAAACATAAGATAGAGTATCAGTTTATGTTATTTTTTGAATAATTTAAAATAGCAACAAAAAAATGATTGAATTTACAGTAATGTATTTTCAATCATTTTTTATAGTTATATTTTTAAAATAGTACCAGTTGCATGGTTTGATAAGAAAGTTCTTTTTGTTTCTTGTGGGAAACCACCACTTAATACAACTGTGTCATCTTTCTTTAATAATCCTTTTTCTTTAAGAATGTCAATACCTTTGCTTAATATATTGTCGAAGTTATTCTCATTACGTATATATAGCATATACATTATGTTCAACTACTATTAGAATATGTATTTAGATTAGATGTGGTTAAAATCTAGATGATAAAGTAAAAAATATTTAAAAACAGCTAGAAAGAGAATTTTATAGAGCAGTAAGTATGAATTTTATTATTTTTATAGTGTTAGTGATTGTGTGTGAAACCATTTTCCAATATTTATTATTTTTACCATATAGAACTTGACATAATATTATTTTTGTTATATACTATATATAGTTAATTTATTGTAAAATAACAATTGTTTTTTTTGGAGGTAATATATGAAGATTAACGAATTAGGAAATGAAGGGTATGGATTTATAATATATCCAGAAGGAGTCGTACCAGAAATGGTTAAAAAGCTATTAATAATTTCGTATATGAAAGCAGGTGTAATTGATAAAAATGGGATATGTACTGAGAATGCCTTGAAAGAGAATTTCAACTCGGAGCTCCCAGAGAGCTTTACAGAGATTGAGATTATAGAAATGAATGGGTGCGTGGATGATTTTATATCATCTGAACTGCTTGAAAGTGTAGGCAATGGAGTATATTCCTATTCAGAGAAAATGAAAGGAATTCTTAAAATGGTAACAAAGAAACAAAATGAAATTGATAAAGAAGAAGTTTTGAAACAAATGAAAAAATTACAAATGATGTTTGATGAGTATTATGCGAAGCTTCATAAGTATTATTCTTAGGAGTATCATAAGATTTGTAAGGATAGTGATAAAGACAATCCTCGTACTACTAAAGATGAAAATATTTTAAATATCTAAAAAAATTAATGCTATTCTTTGAATAATTTAAAATAGCAACAAAAAAATGATTGAATTTACAGTAATGTATTTTCAATCATTTTTTATAGTTATATTTTTAAAATAGTACCAGTTGCATGGTTTGATAAGAAAGTTCTTTTTGTTTCTTGTGGGAAACCACCACTTAATACAACTGTGTCATCTTTCTTTAATAATCCTTTTTCCTTAAGAATGTCAATACCTTTGCTTAATATATTGTCGAAGTTATTCTCATTAGGTATATATACAGCATATACATTATGTTCAACACCCATTTGTCTATATGTATTTTGATTTGCAGTAATTACATATATAGGACAATCAGGTTTAAATCCAGATAGCATAGATGGAGTAATACTATGTTCTGAAACTGCTATTATAGCATCAGCATTAGAAAACATAGCTGAGCAACATACTGCAAAATTAGATTGTTGTTTAAATCTTAAATCATCAGATAATTCAGATTTATCGATATTTGATAATCTTTCAATATATCTTTTCTTAAATCTTTTCCAATAATCAATATTAGCTTCAGTAGCATCTGCTATTTTTGCCATTGTTTGAACGCATTCTAATGGGTAATCACCTTGTGCAGACTCACCAGATAGCATTATTGCGCTTGTTCCATCATAGATTGCATTTGCAACATCTGATACTTCGGCACGAGTTGGTCTTGGGTTAGATTGCATTGAATCTAGCATTTGTGTTGCTGTTATAACAGGTTTTCCAGCAAGAACACATTTTTTAATCATCATTTTTTGTACAGCTGGAAGTTCTTCCATAGGAATTTCAACACCTAAATCACCACGAGCAACCATTACACCATCTGTAACTTTTAAAATTTCATCAAAATTATCTAGTCCTTCCTGATTTTCTATTTTTGAAATTATTTTAATTCTATTTTCTCCAACAGAGTCAAGATATTCTCTCATTTCAAGAACGTCTTGTGGCTTTCTTATAAATGATGCTGCTACAAAGTCAAAATTATTTTCAACAGCAAATCTTAAATCATCTTTGTCTTTGTCAGTCATAGCTTTTAATTGTAGTTTTGCACCTGGTACATTTATTCCACGTCTACCTTTTAACATTCCTGAATTTTGAAGAGTACATTCAATTTCTGTTCCATCTATTTTGTCAACAATTAAATCAATTAGACCATCGTCAATTAATATATGTCCACCTACTTCAACATCATTTGGTAGTCCTTCATAAGTTATACCAAGAACTTTATCATTTCCTTTAATAGCTCTTGTTGTTAATGTTAACTTATCACCTTTTGTAAATTTGTGTTTTTCACCATCTTCAAAATCAGTAGTTCTAATTTCAGGTCCCATTGTATCAAGCATAAAGGCTACATTTGTTCCTAATTCTTTATTAATTTCTCTTAGTGTATTTACTTTTGCTAAATGTTCAGCATGATCACCGTGAGAGAAATTAAGTCTCATAACGTTTAGTCCTGCTTTAATTAAGCTAGTTAAAACTTCTTTGTTTTCACTAGCAGGACCAATTGTACAAACAATTTTTGTTTTTCTCATAAAAATTCCTCCTTATTATATACAAATATTTTGCATATTGCACTAGATTAGTATACATTTAAAAGTAAAAAAAGTCAATAAAATATGTTGAAATTTGGAAAAAAACTATTTTTTAATATTAATTTTGTGTTTATAGTATATAATGATGTCAATATTTAAAATGTTAATAATAATGTAAATTTATTGTTAATTAATATAAAATTACATGTATAGTAATTAATTTTGCATATTAATGTAATTTATAAAATATATTTAAGTATAGGTAATTTATAAATGTTGTAAAAAAACTTGATGGTATCGCATTTTGTAAGAAAATTGTAACATATTTGACATATAATGTAATATAGCTTATAATATAGCTATAATTTAGCTAATGAAATTTTGCTAAATTTGACAAAATGCGTAAATTGTGTTATAATTTATGCGTATTTATGAAGAGGTGTAATTAAATTATGAATAAGAAAAGCGTTTTTAATACGCTTAGGTTTACTTTTTTTACAATATTTAGTTTAGGTTCTATATGTTTTGCAGTAGCTACCACTATTTTAAATATGTATGAACCAGTTGTAAAAGCATATCTACAAGGAGAATTTATAGGATATTTTTCATCAGAACAACAATTTGATGAAGTATTTAATGACTTAGTTGCAGAAAAGCAACAGATTGATAGCAATGTAAAAGTATATTTAGAAAATGAACCAACATTTGAAGAAAGTTATGTTATAAGTCATGCAATTGGAGAACAAAATGTATATACAAATTTGAGAGCTGCATTAAAAACAGAGTTTACAGTATATAATGTTGCTGTAAATGGTGAAGTAAAAATGACATTTAATACACAGGATGAAGCTAACAAATATTCTGAACAGTTAAAAACAGAAGTTAGCAAACTTACAGTAGAAGTAAAACCTGAAAAGGTTGAACAATTAGGAGAAATGACATCTATTGATAGGGCAAATAGTATATTAAAAGAGATAGTTGATAGAAATAAGCCAGTAGAGGTACCAGTTGTAACACCACCTCCAGCTCCTAAAAAAACTACTAATGCAAAAACTAAATCTAATAAAAACACAAAAGCTAAAGTAAATAATAATAATCCGCCAGCTCCAGTAGGTGGAACAGGTGGAGTATGGCCAACAGTTGAAAGAAGAATTAATTGTGCATATATGGGATATGCAGGTCATACAGGAATCGATATAGGAGGAGCAGTTGGTACTGATATATACGCATATAAATCAGGTACTGTGACATTTTCAGGATGGAACTCATATGGATATGGAAATTTCGTAAGAATAGATCATGGAAATGGGATATCAACATGTTATGCTCATTGTAGTAAATTGTTAGTATCATCAGGTCAGCGAGTTTCACAAGGTCAAGTAATTGCAAAAATAGGACTTACTGGTAATACAACAGGACCACATTTGCATTTTGAAGTCAGAATAAATAATGTTCCTGTAAATCCATATTCATATATAGCTGGCAAATAGTATTAAGGAAGGGTAGTAATGAATAAGGAAAAAATATTAAGCACTGTAAAATTTACTATATTTACGATACTTTGCTTGTTAATTATTTTTAGTGCTGTGTTGTTTTCAATATTAAATATATACAAACCAGCAGTTAAGACATATATTGATGGAGAGTTTGTAGGTTACTTTTCATCAGAACAACAATTTGATAGTGTATATAATGATTTAGTAACAGAAAAACAACAAATTGATCCTAATGTAAAAGTATATTTAGAGAGTGAACCTGTATTTGATGAGGGTTATATAAAAAGTTCGCTTTTTGAGGAACAAAATTTATATACAAATCTTAGAGCAAAAATAAAAACAGAGTTTACAGTATACAATGTAGCAGTAAATGATGAAATAAAAATGACATTTAATACTCAAGATGAGGCAAATAAATATTCAGAGGAATTAAAAAAAGATGTTGCCAATATAAATGTGGAAGTAAATTTAGAAAAAGTTAGTGAGCTTGGAGAACTTACAACAATTGAGAGAGCTGAAAGTATATTGCAAGAAATTGTTGATAGAAATAAACCTGTAGAAGTTCCTGAAGTAGTACTAAGTCCAGATGAAGCATTTAAGCAAGGGGGAGTTTGGCCTACAGTTTCCCATTATATATCATCATATTATGGTTGGAGATGGGGAACTATACATAGTGGAACTGATATTGCTGGAAGAGCTAATGATAATATATACGCATATAAATCAGGTACTGTAACATTTGCAGGTTGGAACTCATATGGATATGGTAACTTAGTAAAAATAGATCATGGCAATGGATATTCAACATGGTATGCACACTGTAATAAATTATTAGTAAAGTCAGGGCAAGTAGTAGAAGAGGGACAAAAAATTGCACTTATGGGTTCAACAGGTTATTCGACAGGCAACCATTTGCATTTTGAAGTAAGAGTAAATGGAGTTCACAGAAATTCATTACCATATATTCAATAATTAATATAAATTTGATAAAATGCCATAAGGCTTTTTATATAAATTAACACCTATTTCTCAGAAATTACATAAAAACCTCGTATTTCTTGGATATAGGCAAGTAAAGTAAGGAGGATAGAAAATGACTAAAGAAAGAAAATCAGAGATTTTATCAACTTATGCTAGAGTTAAAAATGACACTGGTTCTGCTGAAGTACAAATTGCTCTTTTAACAGAGAGAATTAATGAACTTACAGAACATTTAAAGGTTCATAAAAAAGATAATCATTCTAGGCGTGGTCTTTTAATAATGGTTGGTAAAAGAAAAAGATTACTTAAGTATTTAGAAGCTAAAGATGTTGAAAGATATAGAGACATAATAGCAAAATTAAATATAAGAAAGTAGTAATTAGCAGGACTATATGTCCTGTTTTTTGCTACTATTTAAAAAATTATAATTGATATATAATATTACTAAATTTTATATATTATTTTAAATCCAGAATATATTGAGAATACTACACTTTATAATTTATTTATTTTTACAGAAATATATAAAATTTACTATTTTGTATGCTTTATGTTTATGATAAAAAAATTATATTAGTAATAACATTGTAAAATAGTAATTTGAATTTGCTCGTTTTTTATAAAATAATATCTATTTTTTATTGACTATTTTACATAATTATGGTATACTCCTATAAGTAAAAAGTTAAGAATATATTGAACAAGTTTTAGTATAAGATTAAAGGAGGAGTAACTATGAGTAAAAGTATAAAAGAAAAAGCATTGTCAATTGCCAAAGAACAAGAGGCAGAGCGTAATCAAGAAGCTAAAGAAAAATTCCTAAATATAATGCGGGAAGAATTTGAGGACAGGATAAGTGATTGCAAACCTTGGACTGCAATTGGAACTTCGTACTATAGGTTTGAAGAAGAGTTTGACAGTTTTTTGTCTGACCAGCTTAAAACAATATGCGAAGATGTAGGGTTTTTACTAAAGATTGATTGTGAGCGTGGGATTTTGTTAGCTGTTCCTGAATATATTAAAGGTAAAAAACGAACAGAAGCTCAGCTAATGATTTATCATTCGGATATTGAGATTAACAGGAGAATTAGAGCTATAAAGGCTAAAGCTCGAGAAATGTGTAAAGAAGCATTAGAAAAAATTAAAAATGGCTATTTTGTATCTTCAAAAGTATGTGATAGCTATGTAATCAAGCTCACTGTTAGTTATTCAGAGAGGAGCAGTTATTTTGAAGGTGAGGTGAAAAGAGTTTTTGAGAAAAAAGGTTTTGAATTTATCAGTATTCACTTAGAAAGTGGCAAGTGGATGTGGAAGTTTCAGATTGAGTAAAAATGAAATATCATAAGAGAGAGACAGGAGGCTACTAGCCTTCTGTTTCATTGCTTTATATCAAGAATAAATATATATTCTTGATATAAAATAATATATACAAAGATAGACTTTAAAATTTAATGATTTGAATGTATCATAATTAAATTTTAAAGTATTTTTTTATAAGTAATATAACTTAATTTAAGTCACTTAATTTTTTTACTAATATTAGTAACATAGAGTATCAATTTCATTAAAAAATAAAATTATGTAAAATTTTGTTGTAATTTATCAATATACATGGTATAATAGTTGATATAAGTTTACAGAAAAATGTAAAGCTTTGTATAAAATAAAAATATAAATTATTTTATATATAAAGATAGGGGGATAATATGTCAAATTTAGTCATACAAAATTTAAAGAAAATTATGTTACCATTGATACTAGTTATAGTAATAATAGGTGTTATTATTTTTGCAGTCATTGAATTTAAATCTTATCAATATTCCAAAGAATTAAAACAAGTACAATCAAAATATAATGATAGGCAAAAGGAATGCGTATGTGTAGGAACTACAAATAACTATATTTATGTTTCTAGAACTGATGAAAACGAAAATGCAATAGAGGGAACAGAATGGGAAGTTACTGATGATACTGGAAAGAAAATAGGTACATTTAAAACAAATCAAAATGGTAATGGTGGAATTGTTGGATTAGAATATGGCAAGTATTATTTAGAAGAAATATCTGTTCCAGAAAATTATACAATATCACAAGATAGATATAGAGTAATTATAAATAAATATGATACAAGTTATACTTTAAAAGAAACAAGTTCTACTAGAAAGGGTTCATTAACTATTGCTGTTAAAGATAATATGGGAAAGGAAATGGCTAATTTAAGTTTTGATGTCTTTAATAATAATGATGAGAAAATTGCAACAGTTACCACAAAAGAAAATGGAGTTACGAAAGTAGAAAACTTTTCTGATGGAATATATTATATTAGAGCGACAGATGATAAAGAGGCACATAAATATACTTTTTATATAAAAAATGCATCAGATGAAAGGCTTGATATAACTTATAAGGAAAATAAGTAAAAATTGTGATAATATTAAAATAGGATTATTGAAAGGAATGAATTTATATGGGTATACAAAAATTTATATTTAAATATTTAATGGCTTTGACATCACTTGTAGTAATTGTAATTTATATAATTACTGCTAAATATGAAATTGAAGATCAAGTTAATACAAAACTTGCAGATAATTTGTTTAAACAAGATGGAAGTCAGTTGGTCGAAACTAAAGATAAATTAGAAGTATCTCAGATAGTTAATACAAATGTAAAATATCCATTAGATAGAATGTATAAGGTTGGGGATGAAAAAGCAAATGTATTTTCTGTATCATATTCATATGAAGAAACTGGTTTAGAAGTTGGAAGCACGTTAAAATCAAAATCTGATGATGACAAGTATGGTTCAGATCAGTTATATTTCCTATTTAGGGAAACTTATCCTAATATTTCATTAGAAGAAATGGGATTGGAAACTCCTGAAGAGGCATATATGGCAGTACAACTTGCTGTGTGGGAAATTGCAGGTCGTACAGGAGAGGCTAAATATTATACAGAGTTAAGTAAAATAGATTCTATAAAAGAAGAGGTTGGAAATAAAAATACAAGCTTAAAAGTGTTTAAGAAGGCAAAAGAGTTAGTTACATTTGTTGAAAATTACAGTAGAGATGGAAATGAAGATATAACATTAGTGCCAACATTAATTATGCATAATGCAGATATACGTAAAGATATAATAAAGATAGATAATGAGCTTTTAGTTGGACCATATAGTTATAGTTTAAGTTCTGGAATATTAAAGGATGTGAACATTGATATAACTGATGGTGAAGGCAATAACGTTTCAGGAAAAGTTACAGATGCAAATGGCTTTGAGATAAAGGATATACAGCCTAATACTAATTTTTATATAAGATTTCCGAGTACGTATAAAGAAATAAAGTTTAATACGAAAGTAGATGTAAGGCGATTAACTCCTGCATTTTATGAAAATGATGGTTTTGATTATATAGTTAATTCATATACAGATATTGATATTCAAAAGGAATTGTCTATTAAAATAGATAGCTAGTAAATAGATAAGAGAGTGTAAAGAAAGGTGTTTATATAATGAAAAAGAAGTTTGTAATTATTGGAATATTTATAGTTATTATAATTGCAATATCAATAATAGCCGTAGTTTTATATAATAATAGCGATAAAGAAATAATAGATTATACTAAATATCCAGAAGAAGAAGTATATTTTTCTGATATAACCAATAAATTAAAAGAGGACGATTATAGTTATGATAGTGAAAATAGGAACGTAAAAAACAGAGTAGTAATTAAATGCATAGATAAAAATTTAGAACCAATTAAAGAAGCAAAAATTGAGTTTTATGACCCTGAGGGATATTATATGACAGAAGTAGTTGCAAATAGTGTAGGACAAATTGCACTAAATAATTTTGAAAACGATACAACATATTATTTCAAGCAAGTTGAAACAAGAGAAGGGCTAGTAGTTGATGACACACTGTATAGTTTTTCAATTGAATATGATAGCTATAACAAATCATTAATAATGGTAAATTCTGATATTAAACTATCAAAAGAGGAAGAAGAGGAAGAAGAGGAAGAAGAGGAAATATTGGCTAGATATGAGCAAAGTAAGATAGAAAATTCAAATTCTGACAATAAAGTAGAAGAGAATACTAAAACCACATATAGATTACTTAGTGATAATGAAAGAGAAGAGAGAATTTCAAATATAGGGAGAATGCAAAAATATTACTTCTTAAAAGATGATTTGAAAGGTAAAAGTCTTGAATTTGTACCCGCTGAACAAAGAAAAAAAATAGACGATAACTATTTTACTATAGGATATACGGTAAGGACAAGTTCATGTTATGTATTAGAATATGAAATTAAAACAGATGATAATGATGTAACATTTCTAAATTCTGATGGAAAAGGTACAAATAAATTTTATGATGGTGAAAAATTTTATATAAAAACATCTAATACTCATACAGGATTTACAAAACTTAGTTTTGTAATTAAAATTGAAGATAATGGAAAAGTGTATAAAATTAGTAAAGATATATATTTAAAATTAAATTCAAATGGAATTGGAAGAATTTATTTGACAGTTTATGATGAAAGCGGTGATATTTCAGTAGGGGAATATATCACACTATACAATGTAGTAAATAATACAGATGATAAAATAAAATTAATGAGAATTAAAACAGGAAAAGATGGAAAGATTGATTATTACTCTGTACCGTTTGGAAAATATGTTCTTTCAAAGTTTGTAGATGGACAAGAAGTTTTTTCAGATGTATTTGAAGTAAAAAGTGGAGATGCAACAGAGATGAAATTTTAAAATTATGAGAATATGTAATAACAAATTTATATTATAAATAAAGGAGGAAATAGTATGAGTATATTAACATCTTGTTTTATAAGGTGTATGATATTGCTAGTGATTTCAGGCTTTTTGTTTGATTCATCTAGTACGTTAATCTATTCAGGATATTCATTATCAAAATTACATATAGTATTTGTTGCCATCTTTTCAATAATTATAAGTGTAAAATACTGTATATTAGGTAAGATTGTTGAGGGAAAGGGAAAAAAGAAATTCATAAGTTGTATAATACTAATTTTAGGTATTGTTATAGCAGTTAATTTAGTATATAAGCTTGTTCCAAACTATATTAGTTTAAATAATTGGTATGTAAGTGAGTATAAGGGGGCAGATAACCAATTTGTTGACTTTATGTTTTTACCTAAATACTACGATTCATTAAATGTGTTGTATATGACACTATTTGAGACAGTATTTTCATTAGCTTTAATAGGAATATCATATTTTAGAGAGAAACTACAAACAGGAAATATAGCATATATTTTAGAAAGAATACAAAAAAGATTATTTAGATATAACATACTTGTGGTATTTTTAATTAATTTACTTACTATTCCAAATAAATTTTTGCTAGTAAAAAGTTGGAAATTTGTTGGAGTTGGAATTGCATTCTTAGTATTAGTAATAGCAATTGTAAGAAGTTATTTAATGATAAGAGTATGTAAAAACAAAAATGATGAAAAATATGGAAAAGAAAATCTAATTTTAGTAATTACACCAACTAATTTTACGTTTACACTATCTGATGATATTATAAATCCGTTACATAAATTTTATAGATATGATAACAAAAACTTAGTAAAGTCATTATTAGTTAGTGGAAAAAAATATACATTTGCATTATACGATGTAATTAGATATAAACTTATAAATATTGATGAATATGAAAATGTATCATATTTGATAGTTGTAAATGAGGATATACTACAAGAAAATGAAAGCTTTCAAAAATTTAGTAAAAAAATAGATGATATTGCAAAAATTACGGACAAGTTTATGATGTATAAATTTGGTTCATTTATTTTTAAACCAACATTTTTAGAAAATATGAAGTCTAAATATCCATATAAAGTAAAGGAGAAAATAGATTTAAAAGACGTAATAGATATGACAACTTTGGAGGAAAGTGCAGATAAACTAAAGATGAAGGCTGGAAAACTGCTAAAATATATACAAAGCAAAGAGCTTAATAATTATATTGAAATAGAAAAAAGTAATGGTAATATAAGTAATGAAGAAATTGCAAGTAAAAAAATTGAACTAGAAAGATTAATTAATGTAATTCCAGAAGATAAGAAAGAAAAGCAAAAAATTGGGAATAAACTAAAAAGTATAAATCAAGAAAAAAATACTTATTTAAAATATGGCTTAGAATTAATTTTAGATTCATTTAACTATATAGAATATTTTTATACATTATTAAAGATGAGTGAATATGTAATACATTATATGGGACTTAAAAGTATACTTGAGGAGGAAAATATATCACAGGCTCAGGAAGAAAGTTTAAGAATGTCAACATGGAGAGCATTTGTAAAGTTTGATAAGGAATATCTAGCTAGTAATAAAGAAAAAATTGATGGTGTAGTTAGTCAAAGTGATGTAATAGATGCAATTATAAAATTTAGAGGTATAATAAAGTCTAGTGTTAAAAATATTGATAATGAAGAAATTGTTAGTATTAAGAACACTGATAAAAAATATTATTTTAGAGATATTTGTAAAATAGTTTCTGATATAAGGAATAGACTTCTAGTACATGGTACAATATCACTTGAGATGGCAAAAGAAAGTGTAAATGATTTGTTTAGTATTTTATTTATACTAGTAAGAGAATTTGAAGAATTAAATATTACAATTGAAGATGATGAAAAAATAAAAAATGTATTTGAAAAAGATATATCAGCTGTATACAGATATTCTAATAAATTGTTTTTATACTCTAATCCTGTAATGAGTGATAAGAAGTTAATGTATAATGAGTGTTTAAACTATGAAACTGGGAAGAAAAAAGTTATTGATGCTAAGGCAGAGATTGATATAGGTACGATATATCCTATTGAACAAATAAAAACAGAGTTAGGAAGATGGATGTGAGATGGTTATGAAACAAAAAATAACAAGTGTTAATATTGCAATATTATTATTTTCATTTTTATTAGAATTAGTACTATTAAATATAGTATTAGTTGCAGTTTTAGATATATCATTTTATAACGAACTATATAATTTAGTAAAAGTAAATGCTATATGTATTGGTATAGATTTAGTTTTTAGTTTCTATATGATAGATTTTGCAATTAATAAAAAAGTACCTGATAATATATTAAAAACAGATAAAGCTGATGTTAATTTAAAAATAGTTAAAAACTACATTATTATGCAAGTAATAAAACTTGTGTTAATATTAATAGGGCTACAAAGAACTATTAACCATGTAAGTAGTAATTATTTTAATATAGTTATAGTATTTGGTATAGTTATTTTAACATATTATATTTTGTATGCTATATTGCCAAAAAAGGAAAATTTGTCTAATAAGATTAGAAGATTAAAGAAAAACGACTTAAGTTTAAGAATTATTTTAATTGATGGTGATGTGACACATAGTTCGTTTGATATATTAAGAAATTGTAATTATAAAATAGCTAGAGATGATATATATATAAATATTAATAAAGATTTGCCTAAATTTGATGAGAATTTAAAGCAGTTTATACTTGATAATGCTATTGCAGTTATTCACGAATTAAAGAATGTAGATAATAACGATATAATGAAACTTTATAAAAAGCAAAAGTTAAATTATATTAATATGTTTCATATAATGGCAATAAATAATTATGAGAAATTAGATGTAAGTAATGAAATTTATAATATAAATGCTATAAAAATATGTGATATTAATTCTGTAATTGAATTTACTGAAAACCTTTTTATCATTAGTGAGAAAGAGTATGTTAGTAAATTAAGCTATAATAAGGCAATTAAAAATATAGATAAACTAAAAAATAATATTAATAATGATGAAGTTAAAGAGGAATATATTAATAATTTAAATGTAATTTATCAATATAGATTTAATAATAGACTTAATGTAAGACCACAGATAAACCTTAAAGAGTGCGTACTATTTGAATTATATAGGAATGCATATTTGCAGACTTCTGCATATCAGTCAATATTAGATTTGTTTAAATTTATTACAGTTATGGGTAAAATGGTAGAATATTATTTGTATGCTAAAAATAATCCTAGATTTAGTGAAGATGATTTGTTTAGAGATATTGTTGGGGATAATCCGCCTATTTGGAATAATCATATTTTGGTTAATATTTGTAGAAATAAAGATAATATATTATATAAAAATATTAGGGAAAATAAATTTGATATTTCTAAAGATGAACAAATTTTGTTACAAGATTATTTAGGATATTTATTAAATGTAGAGATTGTTGGACAACAAATTACATTTGATGGTTTAGTTAAACTATTTATAGAGTTTAGGAATAAAGTGGAGGCTCATGGAATTATTAGTGATGCTAATGTTTATGCTGTTTGGAATTTAACTGAATTTTTTGCTAGAATGTTTTGTAAAGTATTTAAAATTGCAGAACTTGAATGTGAGTATAAAGCTGGTAGAAATAACGTAAAAATTGGATATAATGATGAAGAGAAAATAAGCGTTGGTAAATATATAATGATGATAGATAATACTATGTGCTTTATTAAAGATGTAAGAGTAAATTCATATATAGATTACTTTACAGGAGATATAAAATTTGTAAAGAGGCAAAGTACTAAATAAAATTTTATGGTAGATATACTTTTTTGTGTATCTACTATTTGTAGATATATACTTTTTGGGAGGTTATATGTGGAAAGTAAGTAGTTTATTTAAAAGGTTTCGAATAAATAATGATGATGAATATAATGATATATTAGAAGATATTTTTGAAGATGGAAAAGCAGAGCAATTAGAGTATTACTTCTCAATAACAAAAGCTAAAGCGTTTGAAATTGCAGATGAAGATGAAAATTTAAAAACAGATTATTGCAGAAATAATATAAAAGATAATATTTCATATTTGTATTTTTCTAAAAAGAATATGAAAGTGGTTAAACTTGATGATAAAAAATACTGGCAAATACAAATCTTAGATGGAGAAATTTCGGGTGTAAATTATAGAAGGAATAGTACAGAATGCTGGGATGGTACTTTTGATAAAGAAGATTTAAAATTATTAAGGTGTTTAGTTGATGTTGAAACGGGAGAATATATATATTATCCTAATGATCGTGGAATATTGAACAGAAGGTAGGGAAAAATATGGAAGATATTAATAAATATGAATTAATAATTAATATAGATAATGAGACTAAAAATGTATATAAAAGGAGCTTTGTAGATAATGGATATGAAATTATAGCTGAGGCTGATAATTTAATTTTTGCAAGGAAAATATTAGATACTAGTATAAACTTAAAAAATGAAAAGATGCTCGTAGATTTTACTTTGAGTATAGCAAAAAAATATAGTTCACATGGTGTATTGTGCCTTGATTTGTCTAATGACTATAATATAATTATGAAAAAAATAGAAAATATGGATACAGTAAAACTTACAGATAACAAAATACCTTGGTATATAAGACAAGCAATTACTAGAGCTATTGTTAAAAAATCTAAAAGTGATTGATAAATATTAAAAAATAGTTAGGTGTCTTACGTGAAAATATTACACGAATAATATTAATTAAACTGTAGTTAAATAAGAGATGATATATTAGTAAGATTATGATTGTGATATAGCAAAATATGGGTATTTGTCAATTTTAAAAATGGACAAAAAAAGTGTGTAAAATAAAAAATAACTATTAAATCACAGATACTATAATAAGATTTATAGTGTCTGTTTTTATATAGCCTTTATTACCGCTTAACAGTAATACATAAATTGAAAAAATTATGTGAAAAAATTTTAAAGTTATTGTAAAATATATGTTTGTATGGTATAGTATATATAAGGAAGTGGTAATGTGAATAAAATAAAAATACCTTATGGGAAATCTGATTTTGCAGTGCTTAGAAAAGAAAAATATGAATATGTAGATAAAACAA
>CAOKPF010000032.1 GCA_948470565.1 uncultured Clostridium sp. | reverse complement strand
CAAGGCATAGGGGATTTTTACTCTTTTAAAAGTGTTTAAAATGAGATTATAACATATTTTTTTAAATTATATAGATATTAAACCATTTTTTAAAGTCAAAAGTGTAACTTAAAATATAAAATTGTTATAAAGTCCCATAACATTACGATGACTTAAATATAATGCTTCTTGTATCTTTTCAAAAGTTGCTCCTGATAGTCTGCTCTCTATAATCTTAAAAATTTCATTATAAGTATTTTTAACTAGCTGTAATTTTTCTTTTATAACAGATTGCCACTTTCTATATTCTCCGATTTTGTCATTCATTTCAATATTTTTTATTGCTTGAAATTCAACACTTCTATTTATTTTATTTTTACTTTTTATAAATGAATTTATATCATTATTATTGAAATATCTTTTTGATCTTCAAGATTTTCTATAATACAACCTATTCTTGGATATTCACTAACTTTTATTTTTACAAAATTTAATATTTTGTATTTTTACTGATTGATTGTATTTTTGACACCACTATTATAACAAATAGTGATAATCCTAATGGAATTAGTTTTCCATCAATATAGAACAAATTATATTTAATATTCTAATAATTCACATAGTTACCTTTCTTACAAATTATAATTTGTATTCATTCCCAATAACCAGACATTTCAAAATCTAAACATTCAAATTCTATAATATTATTCCAATCTCTTTCTAAAATAATATCATCAACTTGTTGTGCCTTATACATTTCATCTAATGTTTTATAATCTGCAATTGTTTGTTCATCAATACTTCCACATCTTTCAAATGAGCAATGATCATCATATATAACAATCATATATTCATTTGATTTGTTCTTAAATATTAATCTTAATTCTGCCTCAATATGATCTTCATTTATACTTTTTAGTAGCAATTCTTTTATTTCTTCAAAAGTATATTTTGCCATTCTATCACACTCCTAAATTATCATTTATTACTTTTCTTATTTTCTGTACTATTAACATTATAGTAATTATCAAAATTAATCTTATTTTCTATGGATACAACCCTCTTGTTACAAAAAAATTTTATTTTTTCTTTATAGTTTTCAATATAATATATTTATTGTGGCACTACAATCGAGATTATTTCTATAATTTGTAAAGCATACTATAATCTTTATCTAAAAAATAAATATAATCTTTAACAGGCTCTATCGCTTTATCACCAATATAATAGTAATATTTATAATAAACTTGTATATTTAATTAGGCTTCATAATTACTACTCCATTTCAACAAATTATAATTTATCTAAAAGTTACTTCACTTTCCAATGCTGGTCTAATAGAATAGTTTTCTATATAAACAAGGTACGATGAAAAATCCATATCATCTTTTACATTTATTTTTTCTTCACTTGAATTTATATCATACAATATACCATCAACAGGAACTAATAATCTAGAATTATTTTCTGATGTTGTATATTTTTCATATAGTGCTTTTATTTTATTTATTGTTCCCTCTAAAACAAATAATTTTTTATAATCCGAACTGTGAGCTTCATAATAATAGTCTATTTTATCTGTTTTTATTGGAAGATTTATACTTTCAACACATAAAACTAACCACTTAATATTATTACCAATTTCAAAATTTTCACCACAGCATTCAAATTGCCAATCTTCATATAATACAATGCAATTATTCATATTTCATCTCACTTTCAAATTGTATTTTAATAACTATAGTCCAAATAAATCTGGATTTACTAATGGTACAATTAATTCACAAATTTCATTATTTGAATCATACCCCCAATAACTTTGATAAAAGCCATCCCCTAATCCACTAGCTACCATAACAAGCTTATTTTTGGTTTTAGGATTTTTCCATTCTATAAAATCTCCACCTTCTCTTTGATATTGCGGTAATTTCTCATCACTTTCTTTAAAAAATTTTGCAAAATAATCATCATAGTGATTTCCATGTGGATTATCTTTATACCAATCATCTATAAATTCCTTATATTCTTTAGCAACCTGTTCATCACAAATAGAAATCATACCAGCATCAACTGGAAATCCACTTAATACTCCATCTTTTCCAACAAAAGCTGCACTTTCTTCAGTAGGATTAGCTAATTTATATAGTATGGCTTCTGTTTTCTTTATTTTTAATCTAGCAGTACACATACGAACACCTAACTCATTACTTCTACAAATAGAAACCTCAACAGGATATTCTCCAACTGGCACTTGAATATTAAGAATTGGACTAAATCGATTTGATGGTAAATATGCAAGAGGATCTGCAACAATTATTCTACCTGTTGGACAATTAATTCTTCCAATAGTTAAATAAAATCTAATGTCACTTTTTACAAATTGGCTTTTTATATCATCAACATTTTTTTCTGTACTAGAAATATATTTTAAGTTAGCCTCAAATGCCTTTTGAAGATCAAATTGTATATTTTGTTATTTGTCTATATTTTTCCTTTTTTTATTAAATATTCCCATAAACTCATCTCCTCCCAAATTACTATTAAAATATCATATTATTTTTCTTTACTCTATAATTTTTGAAAAAATACATCAACAAATAGTAAAGTGTTAAACTAATTGCAAAATAAAAATTCCACTTTATACTATCATATTTTGTCAACTGTAGTGAATCTATATACCCGGCTATCATAATTAAAGAAAAATTAATTATAATTGCAATGCTTCCAATAACTGTTGCTTTTTTACAATTTAGTGATAAACATATGCCAATTAGAAACAATAATATTCCATATACTAATATTCCATCTAATACTATAAAAAGTCCAATATAATAATATAGATATATCATTAAAATAACATATAGTATAAATGGTAAATTAAGCATAATACAAAAAAATACTTTCCACATAATATCTCCTTAAAATTTACAAATATTTTTATATACTAATACAATATTATTTAAACATATTAATATTTTTTAATATTCATACAAATGTAATTTATATACAAACAAAACATTTTTATAAAATTATTTAAAATAATAAGTTTCATTTTTATCATTTTGAAGTATAGCATCTTTTGGCACTTTCTTTAATATGTTATATATATTATAAATATCAGGATAAACACTAATCATTCCCATTATTGCCATACCAAACATTATACCATTTAATTGTTTAAGATTATTATCGCTAATACAAAATATAACTAGTGGAAAAATTCCCAAAATAATAGGTAGTATACTTAAAAATATATAACGATTTCTTTTTACAGGACTTGAAGATAGTGCAACTGCTGAAAAACTTTTCGGCATTATCCCAATATACACAATTGCACTTTTGGGAAATGCAAGTGCATGTAGCAGTTCATGAACAATAATTAATATAAATCCTACAATTACACCAATAAAAAGAAAAATTATATTTACTACTTTTTCCTCAGCTAAAATTGTTTTAGTAAACATACATATAAAACAAACAATTATAGACGGTATCATAAAAGGTAATGCTTTTATTTGCATTCTCTTAATATCTTGTTCCATATCTATTTTTATAGCATTTTGAGGAATAATTGAAGTGGGAAAATCAGTCTCACTTTTTATAATCCCTTTCCATATAATTTTGGGCATTTTTCACCTCCTAAAAAATTATATTATCTATATACTGACAGAATATTTATCTAATAACATAGCTATTTCATCATCACTTAATGTTACAATAACATGATTTGCATCATAATACTCTTTTTTATTAACATTATTTATAAAATCAGTATATTTTATAGTCCTATTCTCTGACATTACATACCATTCTTCTATTCCCTGTATTTGATTTAAAATTACATATGGTTCAATTGGAACAACACTAGCAATATTAGAACCTATAGCATATATTCCTACTAATTTTTCTTTTACTTTATATACTCCTGGTACTGCATAATACACATCTAATGATTGTATTCTATGCAAATAATCTTCAAATCTATCTAAATTATTACCTATCATTTTCACTTCTGTTATTCCAATAGAAATTGGATTACATATTCCAAATATCTCTAACCTTTTATACTCATTTTCTACAATAGCTTCTTGTATATTTTCTAAACCAGAAACACTTGCCTCCTCATCATACTCTATAAATTTTTCGTTATCAGATAAATTTACCTGTTCCTCTTCTCTAATGTAATTTTGAATTTTTAATTCCTGACATATTTTTGCAATTACTTCATAAAACGTTATTATTTCAGAAGAAGAGGTTGGCAAATTCAACATAAGTACAATATCTGATTTTTCTAAAGAAACATCAATTCCCCTAGCAAGTTTATTTTCATCAAAAAGTAATGTATGCTCCGCCTTTTCATTAGTAATAAGTCTATAATTTTCATCACAAATTCCATATGATAGATTAGTTAATTTAATAATTTTATCTATATCTAGTTTCTTATTAAACAAAGATTTTTGTTTTATTCTAACATTTACTGACATAATATCACTCACTTCCAATTTTCCATTCTTAAATGACTATTATAAATTTAGTTTTTATTATTTTTTCACAATATATAAAAAATGCAATTAACAATAATATTATACTTAAATATAAATATTTATAACTATAAACTACAAAATATCCAATCATAGTAATACTTCTAATTAATATGTACATTTATTATCAAGTTCTATAATACGCATAATACTTAAATAATATATATACATCATTTTTTTCTACTTATCAATAAACATATAAACTTACCTAATAATATTCCAACACATGAAACTACAAAATACCATAATATATGTATCACAGCCGAACTATTATAATATATAAATATTGAAGGTATAAACAAAAATGCAACTACTAATGGATAATAATATTTTACCTTTAATTCAGATATAGTAACAATAGTTAAAGATAATATAAATGTACATAATAGCATTAGTACAATCATTCCCATAATATCTGTTGGACCTGCAAACATAGGGAAAATATAGAACATAAATATTTGAATTATTAGTATAATAATCTCTTTATAATATTTTTTCATACATACTCCTTATTTTCTTTACTATATAAATTATACCATATTATCTTATTATTTTATACATTTTAAGATAAATTAATTATATATTATTAAAAATCCAAGTACAATATCTTATTTGTACTTGGAACTTATATACTACTCTATTACATATAATAAACTTCCCTGGGGCAAGCCCTCAAACATCAAGAAAAGATGTTTGCCTTCCTTCGAGAGCGTGGTATTCGCCTCAGCAAACAAAACTTCGTAATGTTTGCCTAGTTTGTTACGGCGCAAGCGTCGGGGAATTAAACCCGAAGAGATTAAAATACAATTTCTATAATTAACTCTCCATTACTATAATTGGCATAAATATTTCCATTATTTAATTCAACTAATTGTTTTGCAATTGAAAGACCAACACCATTACCCTTTTTAGCATTTTCTACCGTAAAATACCTATCAAAAATTTTATTTACGCTAATAGTATCTAAAAGTTTAGTCTTATTTGAAAAAATTATTTTCCCATCTTCATTTAAAGAAATACTTATATGACTATCACCATACTTAATAGCATTTGATAATATATTTTCAAATATTCTAACTAACATTGACCTATCAATATTTCTAAAAATTTTCTTTTTACAAATATTAATAGTCGGCTCAATGCTATTTTCATTAAATAAAGCATACATTTCAAGTAAAACATCTTCTAATATATCATTTATACAATTACTCTCATAAATAACATTTTCTTTTAAATCCAAATACTTTGTATAATCGAAAAACTCATCAGTTAAACTAATTAATTCATTAGTCTTGTTATCAATTATTTTTAAATATTGATTTTGTTTTTCTAATAAATTTTCTTTTTTCAATAAATCGATATATCCTCTTACAGCAGTAAGTGGAGTTCTAATGTCATGGGAAATATTAACAACTATATTTTGCAATTCTTGATTACCATTTTTATACTTTAACTCTTGAGAACGAAGAATTTTTAAACTTTTATTAAGTTTTATTACTAACTGATTTAAATCTTTATCATTTGTGCAAGTAGTAATTAACATATTAGTATCTATTTGGAATTTTTTATCTAACAATAAACCTACTCTTCTTATTGACATTTTAAGTATATATAGCTTCATTGCTAAATAACTGGTTATTATTAATAAAATTAATACTATACAAAACAAATAGATACACATAAAATAATCTCCTTTTACTTTAGCTCTTTTCTATTAAAAAGGTATATCCCTATACTTGTAAAGAAAACAATTACACCTAACGAATATATTGGAAATATTTTTTCATCAAAATCACTACGACCTGCTATTTCAAAGCCTTGTCCTGCTGGAATAATATCAAGAATTGTTTTACAAATTTTTTTCTTTTCTTCACTTGGATATTTAGGATTTTTAACAGTTTCATAAGTTACCTCTCCATTATCACCTATCAAGGCTTGAGTTATATATTCATTAGTATTTAATATATTAATTAATGTAAGGCTTAGCATAAGCATTCCAAAACTTAGTAATATACATATTACCGTAGAAATAGTCTTATTTGAACATAATAATACAATAAATGTATAAATTGCTGTATATGCAATTATAATCATAAACATATCAAAAACAAAGAACGCAAATAATGACAATGACATTGTAAATTTTCCAAATAGTGGAATGCCAATAGCTGCTACTATCCCAATAAATATACATTCCAAAAGTAGACTTGCTAAAATTACAACAATTAAATTAGATAAGTAAATCTTGTATTTACTATAACCCATAACAATTTTATTTCTTATTGTACCATCAGAATACTCAATACCAATAAATAAACTAACAAATACTGATATAACTACTCCTATAAAAGTTATGTAGTTAATTATTAGCTGTTCTACTTCTATTGTTGTTCCATATTTTACTTTATCTGAATAACCAGAATAAAGCATAAAAATTGCAACTCCAATAGTAAACAAAATAGCAATTAAAAATGCTTTATTTCTTTTCAATTTGTAAAAATCTGCATTAAGTAAATTAAACATTTTTATCCCCTCCAATCAAATTTATATAATAATTTTCTAATGACTCCTCAACTTCATGTATTTCTTCTATTACACAATTTTTTTTGGATAATTCAAGTACTATTTCAGATATATTAACCTTTCCAAATATATTCACTATATTGTTATTTTCAACCTCATAAGAAATATTAGCAAGTTCGAGATACTTCACACACTCTTTAACATCATTTACTTTAATAATAATTTTCTTTTGCATTTTGCTATTTAATTCTTTTGCACTAATTTCTCTAACAATTCTTCCATTATCAATAAATCCATAATATGTAGCAATTTTTGACAATTCATCAAGATAATGGCTTGATACTAAAATAGTAATTCCCATTTTCTTATTTAAATTAAGTATTAGTTCTCTAATTTCAATAATTCCTTGTGGATCAAGCCCATTAATAGGTTCATCCAAAATAAGGAAATCTGGACTTGAGGCTAATGCAATAGCAATACCAAGCCTTTGTTTCATTCCTAATGAAAAGTTTTTTACTTTTTTATTTTGTGTATCACTTAAACCAACCTGTTTTAGTAATTCATCAATTCCCTCAAATAATGGCATACCAATTAGTTTATATTGTTCAATCAAATTTTGTCTTGCTGTCATATCCATATAAATAGATGGTGTTTCAATTATTGCTCCTATTCTACTTCTTACATTCACAATATCTTTATCACCATAGTTAGTACCATAAATTGAGTAACTTCCATTATCTGGATTTTGCAATCCTGAAATAATACGAATAAGTGTAGTTTTACCAGCTCCATTTTTTCCAATAAAACCATATATAGAGCCTTTGGGTACGTTCATACAAAGATTATTTAATGCTTTAAAATCTTTATACTTTTTCTCTAAGTTATTAACTTCTAATATAAATTCCATATCTAACTCCTTTCACTAATATTATACCAATTTAATATTAAGAGTACAGTTAAGGAAAAGTTAAGAAATAGTTAAAATTTACTCGTCAAACATTTTATATCCAATTCCCCAAATTGATTCAATATATTTTTCTGAGGTGTATTTTCTTATTTTTTTCTTTAAATTACTAATGTGTACCTTTAAAGAATTCTCATCACAATCTAAAGTATCATAACTAATCATTTCAAGCAATTTATTTTTAGATATTCCCTCTTTTGGAGCTAACAATAATTGCTTTAAAATGGCATATTCTGTTTTAGTCAACTTAACACTATTATTACAAACTAGTAAAGTATGTGTATTATTTAATAACTTTAATTCTTTAAAAACAATTTCATCTTTATTATTAGTACAATTCCTTAAATGTACTTTTACTCTTGCTAAAAGTTCTTGATTGTTAAATGGTTTAGTAATATAATCACAAGCACCATTCAACAAATTACTAACTTTATCTTGAATTGATACTTTTGCACTAATTACTATTATTGGAATTTCTCTTACTTTTGATATAATCTCTTCACCATTTAAACCAGGTAACATAAGATCGAGTACTATCAAATCAATCTTTTCCATTTTTACTAGCATAAGTGCTTCTGTTCCTGAAAAGGCATCAAATACATTATAACTTTCTTGCACTAATACCTCTTTAATCAAATTATGAATACTCATATCATCTTCAACTACAAGTATATTTTTCAAAATTACATCTACTCCTTACACACAATATTTTTTATAAATAATTGTAAAAATTAGTAATTTCATATTCTTTATATCATATAAAGCCTTATATTACATAAACATTTATATGTACTAGATAAAAGCTTTTTACTCCATTTATGATTTTTCTAACATATAATATTTTTCAGTCATGTAAATTTTCCTAAAAATTTCACACATTTCTTAATTTCATTGTTTTTATAAATAAACTCATAAATTACAAAATCATTTCATGCTTCCGTTTCTTCCCACTTTCCTAATGGTAAAATAAATTCTACCATATTATTTTCAAACTTACACTGTATTGCATTATTTTGAAGTAATATATTAATAAATCTATGATTTGAACATTTTGCTGTAAAATGTAAATTTTTATAACCAAAGTTATTTATGTACTCTTGTAATGCTACTTTAAAAATTTCTTTGCCATAGCCATTTCCTCTATATTCATTTTTTACTTCTATACATATATTGTTTACCGCTACACTATAATCTAAAACCGCAATAGCAATTAATGTACTATAATTACTATCTTTTTCTTTATCTATTTCATGTTTTAAAAATTCAATTCTAACAATTTCATATTCTATTTTATATATTCTTTTATAAATATTTTCAAATAGTAATTCATCAGTAAATTCCATCATAACTCCTAAAACTTTATATATTTTCTTTTATAAAACGAAGTAACAACATTTCTACTACCAAAAAAGATGTCATATTTAAGTTTCCAATTATTACCAGACAGCTCTTTTCTTTAATAAAAGTTGTTGAACTCTTCATCCATAGCAATTTCATACTTTAAACCTATTTTTTACTAGTTTAAATTATATAAAACTTTTGTTCATATGTAAACAAATTATCTTATTTTTCTAACTTTTAACCCAATTTTACACAATAATTTACTATTCATTATTTGCAATTTTTAGTATCATTTTCTTGTTATACAAATAAGTTTTCCATATTAACTTGTTCAAGTTTTAACAAAAAAATTTTCCTATCTATACCACCAGCATAACCTGTTAAATTACCATTTGTGCCAACAACTCTATGACAAGGCATTATTACTAAAATTGGATTATGAGCAATAGCACCACCAACAGCTTGTGCCGACATACTTTTTATGCCCATTTCATTTGCAATTTGCTTTGCAATATTATTATATGTTGTAACTTTTCCATAAGGAACTTTACAAAGTATTTTCCATACTCTTTGTCTAAAATCACTTCCAATAGGCGCTAATTCTAATTCATTTATATCAGGCTTTTGCTTATTAAAATATCTATCTAACCAATGTTTAGTTTTTATAAATATTTCTTCATCTTTACTTTCATGAACCTTTTCTTTTAAATTGCCAAAATAATACTTTTGTCCCTCTATCCATGCTCCTATAAGCTTATTTTCTTTACACGCAAGTAGCATATCTCCAATAGGCGAATTATAATGAGTTATATATATCATAAGTTCCTCCTTAATTTTAACATCCTATCCCCCTAATTAGTGTGAACTTCCTTTCACACATAGGGAAAAGTCAACTCCTGCTTAATAACACTACAGTGCTAAGCATAAACGAGTTGATTCCGTATTCTAACACTTTGTGTATTTATTAATTATACGTTTACAAGACACATTCTCTCATTTCTAGTATTTATGACAGAATTTACATATTTATCGCCATAAGTTCCACATTCGAACAATCACATTCTCTTATAAATATTTTTTTGTCACTATACTTTTTATATCCACTATTACAAGCTCATCTTTTTACATAATACAAGTTACTATCGGGTTTGTGACAAACACGCCTCCTGGAACTTTCACTCAGATTTATGACATCCCCATCATTCCTACAAAAAGTGAGAAAAATGTCTCACCTAAAAATGAACAATTATAATTACTTAATATAAAAATAAATAATAAACTTCCCCGGGGCAAGCCCTCAAACATCTAGAAAAGATGTTTGCCTCTCTTCGAGAGCGGGGTATTCGCCCCAGCAAACAAAACTTCGTAATGTTTGCCTAGTTTGTTACGACGCAAGCGTCGGGGAATTAAACCCGAAGAGATTAAATAATTCTTGCCCCAAAAGGAGCTAAGGACAATTTTGCAATTTTAAAAAATTGAATTCCAAATGGAATACCAACGATAGTTATACACCATACACATCCAAAAAATAAATTTTCTATTGCCATTGGAATTCCAAAGAAAATAAGCCATATTACATTTGCAAATAATGATGCTATTCCTCCACCATATTCTATATCTCTACCAAACGGAATAAAAGATAAGGATGCAAATTTAAAACATTGTATACCATATGGTATTCCTATTATGGTAATACACCATACTAAACCTGATATTAACCATGAGAGTCCACTTAAAAATCCTCCAAACAAAAACCATAATATATTTCCTAAAAATCCCATACTTTTTTCCCCTTTCATATTATAATATCCAATATTCATTGTGCATATTCCTCATATATTATTTTACTTTGACCAAAAATTACTATTATAAATATATTATAACTTATTTTTTTATAAAATTCCATATATATATTTTATTTTTTATTTTTATATAATATATCTATAAAAGTTATATTTATATAATAAATTAAATTTTAAATCCCATATACAGAAATAATAATTAAAAATAAATTGATTTATTATTAATTAATCAATACTGTAATATCCTATTAAAATAAAGATAAGTGATAATCCTATTAAAAATCCAATTAAAAATTTTACATTATATAAAAAATAGAGATTAAATTCCCAAATGGTGCTATTATTTGCTTAACAAAAGATATTTATACAATTGAATATAAAAATTACATACTATCAATTGAATATATTTAAATTTAAATCATGAATTTATTATAAACTTGATTAGTTCTACTTTTTTCTATTATTTTGCTTGACATATATAAATTTCTATTTTATAATATTGTTACCAAAAAATATACCATAAAATAATTATTTTAGGAGGTAATTATATGATTGAAAAAATTTTAAAATATATAGTTAAAAAAATATATCCAAATAGAGATATTTCAGTAAAAAAAGTAAGAAAAAAATATTTTTTTATCCAACATAATACACTAAATTTTAATCATTTTCTATTAGAAGGAACTTATAATTATAGTGAAGTTGTAAAATTAAATGACATAACCACCTATAATGCAAGTTTTGGATATTGTGAAAATATTGGACCAGTAGCATTTATTGGCATTCCCAATATAAAACGTACTGGAATTAATGGGTACTTTAGATATACAGTAGAGGAGTATGGTAGCACATATAATAATGATGAATATTATTTTCAAGCATATTCCAAAGATGAAGCAAAGCTAATTTCAAACTATACAGTGTATGGATTTTCTATAAAAAATGATAATTTTCAAGAACTTATTAAAGTTGCAAAAATATCAAAACTAAACTTATTCTATGATACTAGATATATCTATAAAAATGCTGAACAAAATAAAATTTATGATATGGACTGCAAACTTGCAGGCACTTACAACTTTTATACTGCAAGAAAACTTGCAACTGGTACTATAAAAGACAAAAAGTGGTTCTCTGTGAATGAGGAACCAATAGTATTTGCCAGAGTTGATGGTAATTATAATGTTGGTATTATTGGTATCTGGAGTTCTGATATTAAACTAATACATGGTTTTAGAGATGTATGGGAATATGACTTTGCAGAACCTCCTATACAACAAATAGAAATTCTCTCTGATGAGGAAGCAAAAAAAGCAGATAATTTTATACTATACATTTATAATGCTTTTTCTCTACGGCATGGAAAATACATTGTTTCTACAATAGATAGAACACTTGATAAAAGATTTAATTTTCATATGCCAGATGGTAATGATTATAGATTAATTGAACACAATGAATTATTTAGATAAATAAAATCAAAAAAATATATTAAAAGACAAGTAAACATTTAAACATTACTTGTCTTTTTATTTCCTTAATTATCACATAAAACAACTGTTATTTCTAGTTTATTACAAACTTTTTTAGCATAAATCTTGCCACCTAATTGTTCTGTAAACTCTTTTGCGATTGCAAGACCTAACCCTGTACCCTCTTTAGTTCTTGAAATATCTACTGTATAAAATTCTTCAAAAATTCTTTCAATATCTAATTTATTACCTAATAGTTCATTTAAAAATGTAATTTTTATTTTGTCATTTGCTGTAACACAAATATCCAAATTACTATTACTATGTTTATATGCATTTGCTATCAAATTATCAAAAATCCTTGTTAATAATATTTTATTAGAATTTACCATAATTTTATCTTTACTACAATTCAATAATATTTTTCTATCATCTTTTTTGTACTCCTCATAATAATTTGCAATACATTCTTCCAAAACTAATTTTAAATTTATCTTTTCAAAATTTAATTTTTTATCGCTAGACTCTATTTTTGCAAACTCAAAAAATGAATCAATTAACTCTTCTAATCGTTTTAATCTCTCATAAATAATTTTTAACTCATTTTGTTTTTCCTCTTCATCTATATCTGATTTTAAAACTATATCTACATATCCAAGTGCAGAAGTAAGTGGTGTTCTTAAATCATGTGATATATTAGTCATCATTTTAAGAAAAGCATTATTCTTTCTATTATAATCTATTTTTATTTCTTTTATCTCACTTATTAAATCATTAATTTTTAAAATAACATTATTGATATCTTTAAAATTATATTCTGAATGTATTAATGTATTACTATCAATACTTTTAATATACTCAAGTTTTTGTGGAATATTATTTAATTCTTTTTTCAGTAAGAAAAGATAAGTAAGTAATATGATTATAACGATTAATAAAATAACTATAATAAATTGCATACTTATCATTCTTCCTTTCTATTTTATTTCTATCTTCTTAAACGAATAATATCCTATTATGTTAAATACTACTATATATGCAATTCCTAATAATATACAACTAATAGTATATCTAGTTGTAGCATCATTTACTAAATTATTCAATGCAAACTGAGCCTCATAATCATAAAACCAATCAGCTTTTAATTTGAATAAATTAGTTACTCCCATAACAACCAATTGTACAACCATAATAAATGGTATTGAGATTGTATTAAATAATGATGTTTTTCTAAAAATAAATGCAAAACATACAAGTAGACTAATAATACCATATAGTAGTGGTAACTGTATAAATGTAATTTTAGTAATTTCAAGTATTGGCGATGAAAAATCCTTACCATTAACTACTAAATTTAAAAAATAACTAAGGTAATTATTAAAAAATATTAATAATGTACTAAGTAAAATTATAAGTATTAGTTTAGATAAATAATACTTTTCCCTAGTTATTGCCGAAGATAATGTATTTTTCACAGATTTATTGGAAAAATCTGTTGCAACCACAATAACAGTTATTACTATAAATAGATAATATAAATTAATATTTTGTCCAATTATATCTTTATCTAACGCAAATGTTCCAAAACTTTTCATTACATCTCTTACTTCACCCAAACTATTAGCATTACTTAATTTCTGAATCATTTCAGTATTACTTATATCAATATTTGATGATGTTGAAAGTCCAATATGACCTGCAGAAATTCCAACGACACTTACAACTGCAAGAATAATTATTACTATAAAAGTAATATAAATTGCTTTGCCTCTAAATATCCTATACAAATCAGACTTAATTAAATTTACCATATTATTTTTCCTCCTTTATCACAGATTTAAAATAATCTTCTAATGATATTCCAGTTTCTTGAATTTGTTTTATACATATATCATTTTTTACAAGTACTTTATTAATCTTATCAACTTGTTCTAAATAATCATAAAGCCTTATTTGTTCTTTATCTATTACTTTGTAATTAGTAGTATTTAATTCATGTTCTAAAATAAAAGCAACCTTTTTTGTATCGTCTGTCTTAATTATGATACATTTTGAGCATTCATTATCTAGTTCCTCTTTTGAAAGCTCTTTTATAACTCTTCCCTTTTCTATAATGCAAAAACGATTAGCAAGTAAATATAACTCTGATAATATATGACTAGATATAAGTATAGTAATATTTTTTTCTTCATTTAACTTTTTAAACACATCTCTTAAATCACTAATACCTATTGGATCAAGTCCATTAATCGGTTCATCTAATATAATAAAATCAGGGTTATCAAGAATTGCAAATGCTATTCCAAGCCTTTGTTTCATACCAAGTGAAAAATCTTTAAATTTCTTCTTACCTGTATCCTCTAAACCAACTAATTTTAAGGCTTCATCTATTTGTGTATAATCTGTAATTCCTTTTTGAATTGCATAATATTTTAAATTATTATATGCACTTAAATTTGGAAAAAAGGCAGGATTTTCAATCAATGTGCCAATTCTTCTTTTTGTTTCTGTCAAATCATTATCGCTATGATTAAAAAGGAAAAATTCTCCACTAGTTTTATTTGAAAGTGTTGTTATTATTTTCATAAGTGTAGTCTTTCCTGCTCCATTTCTACCTATAATTCCATAAATATCTCCTTTGTTAATTTCTATATTTACTTCGTTAAGTGCTATAAAGTCCTTATATTTTTTTGTTAAATTTTTTGTTTTTAATATTACTTCTTTCATAGCTTCCCCTCCACTTATTTTATTATATCAAATAAGTCTTAAAAAACTATTAAATCAATTCTTAAAAATCTCTTAAATTTTTACTTTTTAAGTTTATACCCAATACTCCATACAGTTTCAATATATTCTTCAACAGGATTTTTTTCTTTTAACTTATTCCTTATTTTACTAATATGTACATTTAAAGTATTATCATCTGCTGACTCCTCATTATCCCATACACTTTCTATTAAAAAACTTTTCGGAAATACTCTATTAACATCTTCTAGCATTACTCTTAAAAGTTTAAATTCTGTTTTAGAAAAATTGACACTTAGCCCATTACACTCTACTGTATGCTCCAGTGTATTTAGAACAATGTCCTTAAATTTTAAAATATTTTTTACTTCTTTACTATTTTTACTATGTCTTAATTGTACCTCAATTCTTGCAAGAAGCTCATCATTATCAAATGGCTTTGTAATATAATCATCTGCACCAAGTTTAAATAATTCTACCTTTTTACAAGTATTACACACAGCACTAATTACAATAACAGGAACTCTTTTTTTACTATGCAAACTCTTAATTATTTCCTCACCGCTTTTTCCTGGTAACATCAAATCAAGTAGTATTAAATCAATACTTTCATCATGTACTAAAATTCCTTCTGTACCAGAATATGCACAAACTACATTATAACTATTTAATTTTAATAATTTACATATCATCTCATTTATATTGGTATCATCTTCAATTACTAAAATTTTGCTCAAAATTACCTCACTCCTATACTTATTTAATTTTTTTACTAAATACTAATTAGGTGTAACATACCATATTTTCCCATCATATCCAAGTAATTTTACTATTTCATTGATTGTACTACTATTTATAGTACCTTCTATATCCAAAATACCTTTTATTTTTGCAGAATAAAAAGGAAATTTATCTTTATTTTCATCTTTATTCAAAGTTTCTGCAAGCAAATTATAAATTTCATTAACCTTATTTTCATCAATTTTACTTTTATAATATATTAAACTTTGTCCTTGCATAGCATATGAATACGTTATTATATAATAATTATCATATATTAATAGACTATTTGAAGGCTGATTTAAATACACTGGACTTATACTTATTTTATAATTACTAGGTATATTTTTTGAACTATCATATACCTTATAACCTATTGCAAAAATTAAAACTATAATAATAAAAATAAATATTAAAAATTTTATTTTGTTTCTCATAAATTTTCTCCTCTAAAATGCTATATACTAAAATTAATAGATAATACCATTATTCTTACTGTAATTTTCAAATACTCTTAAACATTCCTCCCTGTCCATTTCACTTAATTTAAGCATACTTTCTACATTCCCCTTTAAGTATTCATATATTGCATCATCTCTAAAACCAATTCTTCCCGCATCTTCTTTAGTACAACCATAATATACTTTTTTTATATTAGCCCAAATAATTGCAGAAAGACACATTGGACAAGGCTCACAAGATGAATATATAGTGCAACCTGTCAAATCATAATTATTCAATACTTTACAAGCATTCCTTATTGCAACAATTTCTGCATGAGCTGTTGGGTCTTTATCCACTAATACTTGATTATTTCCTTTTGAAATTACATTTCCCTCATTATCCACAATTACAGCCCCAAAAGGTCCTCCATTACTTGATTTTATTCCATCTTCAGCAATACATTTTGCCATATTCATAAATTTATTCATCTATTTTACTCCTTTTCAAAAATTTATTTTCAAATGCTATTATACTATAAACTAGAAAAAAATACTATACCTAATAATTATATTTCTAAAAATATTGACTTTACATAAAAAAATGGTATAATATATATACTATATTAACTAATATTGAAATAATTATTTCAGGAGGTATTACTATGAATAAAAACTTAAATTTAATTGCAATTTTATATTTTATCTGTGGTGCAACAACTGTACTAATTGGTATAAATATAGTTCAAATGTTAGCCATGAAAGTTCCACTACTATTTTTACTACCTATTATAATACTTTTCGGAATTTTCGAATTAGTACTTTTTGATTTTGTGAAATTTACACCATTCAAAAATACTAATACCCAAGAAATAAACTTCCCCGGGGCAAGCCCTCAAACATCTAGAAAAGATGTTTGCCTCTCTTCGAGAGCGGGGTATTCGCCCCAGCAAACAAAACTTCGTAATGTTTGCCTAGTTTGTTACGACGCAAGCGTCGGGGAATTAAACCCGAAGAGATTAAAGAAATTAGAAAGTAAATATACTAACTACATTTCTTTAGTTAATGAAGAATACCATAACTTTATTAAAACAATTGATGAAAATCTTACAGAACTATTTAAGCTTACAAAAAAAGAAGAAAATGACTTTATTATAACTTTCAATGATAATCTTAATTGGGTAAGTAAAAATACAAATAATAGTAAACCAGATAGCTTTATCATAGCATCTTGTCTTATGTTTGCAATTATAGAAAAGCAACTATTTTTTTCAACTTCACATGAACGGTCAAAATCAATGAGAACTTTTGTCACTATGGCAAATATTAATATTGCTCTAAACTGTGCACTTAGATTAATTTCTAAACCTACTACATACACAAAAATTAATAATGATTGTGTTGAAAATAAAAATACACAAGTAGATATTGCCATTCCTATTGGAATAATTCCAAATAGTGATCTAAGACAAAGAATTGTAGAAACTATTTATAATGATTATTTACAAAATAGACAAACTTCAATTATGCAATTTTCAAATTTACTACATTTAATATACCTTAATTGTAAATAAAAAAATATATAGTTATAAAACATTTATTTGCTAAAAAGTGCAAAATAGTTTTTCTATCTTGCACTTTTTTTCTAAATTTTTTTAATATTTAAAATTCACCTTCATAGTTATATAAAATTTTTGGTTGTTCTGGAAATGGATTTAAAGGTTTTGAGATGTCAATGCCTAATTCTTCACCTATAGCTGTAATTAGATAAGGAAGCTTTGTCATAGCTTCTATATTCCATTGTGCAGCTGAAAATGCTACGGTTCCAATTTGTATATAATTAGCATTTTTCTCATTACAAATTTCTGATAAAAATTCATCAAGCACTTCTCTATATCTGTCACCTGCTCCAAATCTTTGCAAATTTATTACTAAAGCAAATCCTTGATTATATAATGCCGTATAACGACCATGTGAAAAATTTTTCTTCTCATGTAAAACAACATTTGCAATTCCAGACTCTGTAAATTTACTTTCAATATCAATAGCAGTAGGTAAAGTCTCCCATTCATAAAATACATGAATAATCGGAGTTTTCTTAATTAACTTTGCAATTTTGGAGATATTTATATTTTTTACAAATTCTTTCCCCTCTTCCAACAACTCTTTATTTTCAACTGTCAATTTACAACTGCAATAATTATCACCAAATATAACAATTGGTATAAGGGTTGAAGCTATTGAAATCATCCCCCGCTCTTTTCCAGACTTATCTTCAGAATTAAAATACGATACAATTCTTAAAGCATCACTTTCTGTATATATATCTTTTAATTCCGATTTTTCAGCTCCTGTAAGAAGCACAAAAGGAAACCCTCTTTTTACACAAAGCTTACTTACTGCTTTTATATCTGGTGTTTTACCGGAATATGATATTCCTATTACTAAATCATATTTTTTATTCCATTCACCTGAATTAATATAATCAAATTGTTTAATAATTCTTACTGCTGTTTGTGGTGTCACTGCTTCTACATTAGGTGTACGAAATTCCTCACATATTAAATGTTTTGCAAATATTGCTGCAGGATATGAACCACCTGCGCCTATCAACATGATATTCATTGCTTTAAATTTCAATTTTTCATATAACTCCCATATATACCGTTTTAGCTCATTACATGCATTAGATTTTTCACCTAATCTAAGCCGTTCTGGAAGTAAATTCAAATTTTCACTACATACTTTTTCTATCATATTTTTTCCTCCTTAAATTTTATTTGGACTAAAAAATTACATCATCGATTATAACATTGATATTGAATTATGTCAAGTATTATAATTTATATTTACTATCATATAATAATTTTTTTATTTGTATTAATCAAAAATTACTGCTTTAGTGTCTGTTATTAATATTGCTTGATTATTAGTTAAATAAATATCATCTAAATTACTAACAACTCCATTATTTGAGCCTTTATTGCAATGTACGGTTATAGCATTTTGAATAAAATTTAATCCAAATTCATATTTCCCACATGCAGCAACACTTCCAGCACTCACACCTATATAAATTCCACCAGAATTAACATATTCATAAATAACTTTCTTAAATCCTATCTCATTTATCCTATCTACTAAATATGAAGTTTCTCCACCACATACATATACTACATCATACATTTTTAATTCCTGTATGCTTATTAACTTGTGCATATCATAAACTACAATGTTTTCCTTTAGTATGCCACAATTTAATAGTTCTTCTAAACATTTTGGAAGTACCATAATTGCATCTACTTCCACAGCAGCTGTAGTTATAAATAACGCTTTTATTCTACTTGGCGCTTTTCCCACAAGTTCCATGAATTTATCTTGAATTACTTTATTTTCAAATCCTGCACTTGTTAATAAAATATTTTTCACAAAATTTTCCTCCTTATTCACTAATATATGAAATATCTAATACTCCAAGCTTTTTACACTCATTGCTAACTAACTCTTTTTCTTGTTTATTTCCAATTTTATAACTTAATATTTTATCTTTGAAAACAATATATTTTATATTATTATGCTTAAAATCTGCATACCAGTTTCCGCCAAAGTTTATATCTGAAATCATAACTTTTGAAAGTTTATTTGGAAGCTCTAAATCAGATGAAGAAAAATAAAGTGCAGTCCAATATTTTGGTATTCCTTTAGTTTTCCATAATTCAATTTTATTTACCTCTATACAATCTAATATATTTTCATCAGTTATACTCTCTTTAATAAGTAATCCTTCATAATAACCATTTAGATTTTTCTCTACTACTTTATGACATATATTATTAATTTTCGTGATATCAATATCTAAATTCTCTTTTAATAATACATCTATTGAGATATTAAATAAATTACTTAGAATAATGAGCTTTTCTATTTCTGGTAAAGCGATATTTGATTCCCATTTTGAAACAGATTGTCTTGTTACTCCACAAATATCTGCTATCTCTTCTTGTGAGTAATGATATTTATTTCTTAATTTTTGTAATTTCTCAGATAGTTTCATAAAATTTTCTCTCCCTACTCTATTTTATATTATGTTATAGAAAATGTCTACCAATTTAAAAGTTCTTCTTAGCAACCAATAGTTTCAATTCACATTTATTCTATTTTCTTAGTATCTCTAATAATTTTTTAGAGTTTTCAACTTCTTTTTCTTTATCCTCATTATTATTAAATCTTGGTAATAATTTTATATCACTTAATATTTTATATATTACCATTCTTTGATCTAAATAATCTATATTATTTAATTCATTATAAAAAATTTTAATATATTCAACTATGTTTTGATAATCCTAATGCTTCTGGCTCAAATCCAATTCCCCATTAGCCCATCTCCATGGCATACTCTTACGCATAAATATATTATTAATATAAAAAATAGCATATATTTATATCTACATACTATTTTTTTTAATTATAATACTTATTTAATATAATATTCCCAACCTGGTTGCCAAGATTTAGTTTTTCTCCAATCCTTATTTATTACCTCTTCCCATGATTTTCCTTCTAATATAACTTGCAATGCTAATTGCGGAGCTCTGTGTGCAACTATTGCAATATGTTTTCCATCATAATTTTCCAATAGAAATTTACAAAATTCTTGTAACCTTTTTTCAACATCTAGCATACATTCACCATCAGGAAATTTCTCACATATATGTTCTTCATATATTACTAACTTAGTATCTTCACCATTATATTCACCATAATTACATTCTCTTAATCTCTTGTCCTGTATTATATTTTTTATTCCCTCAAATGTATAGCTTGCAGAGTCAACCGCTCTTTTTAAATCTGAGCAAAAAACTGCATCAAATTTATCGATGTTAATCTGTTCTTTTAAAGCAATACTTTGCTCTATTCCTTTTTGTGATAACTCACCTGGTAACCAACCTGTTGACTTATGTTCAATGTTATCTAATGTTGTACCATGTACAAAATATGTAATTTTTACTGCCATATTTTTTCCTCCTTTTTACTATATATTTCTAATTTTATAACTTAGTACTCTACATTTATCATCTAATAAAAACTTTCCTTCAAATATGCTTTTTGAAAATAAATATGGAGTAAATTTTTCGTTTTGAGAGAACTGATTAATATTTGTTAAATCTTCAAAATCTATCCACTCTAAAATTCCCTCTCTATTTACCATATTTATAGACCCTTCATATTCTTCAGCAATATACACAAATATTATCCCCTCTTTTGAATCTTTCCAATACGAAATACCCTGAAGTCTTGGATTAACTAATTTTAATCCCGTTTCCTCATAAAATTCTCTTTTTATGCAATCTAATGGTGACTCCCCTGTTTCAAATTTTCCACCTGGAGGTGCATAAACCTGTCCCCATTTTTTATGAAATTTTATCATTAATACTTTATTATCCTTTTTTAAATAACACACTGTTGAATTTAAATGTTCTATTCTATGCTTTTTTAATGTAAATACTACACACTCATTATTTTCTGTTTCTTCTTTAGTATAATATCCCTGAGATAAAGTATCCTCAACAACTGCTTCTATACTTGAATATTTTTCTTTAAAATCTTCTTCATAATATTTTGAAAAACAATCATACCAATTACTAAATGTTTCTATGTTAATTACATCAACTATTATTTCTTCATCTAGATTCGGAAGCTTTAAAAACTTTATGGTATCTCCTACTCTAACATTTTTCCTTTTTTCGTCATTAAGTCTATACTCTCTTTTTTTGGTTCCTTGTTTTATTCCATTAAAATTTTTTTCATAAAGTTTCATCACATGTTCCATAAAATTCACCTTTCATTCGTATATACAAATTGTTTTAAGTATTATCATTTCTTTTGCACTCAATCTTTTGAAGTTCAAATCTATACTTTTGTCCATTCTTATTTACTTCATCAAAAAACATATTATAAGGTCTAACCCATATTTTATGTTCTCCATATAACGCTCTATATATTACCATTTTTTCTAGTGTTTCACTATTATATGCAATATCTTCAACTATATATAAATCTCCTTTATAATGCTTATATACACCCTTTATCTCTAAATTTTCCATACCTTTTCCCCTTTTACTTATTTAAATTTTCTATATTATACCATAAATATAGTTTTTTTACTATATATAAAATTGATTATTCATGAAATTTTCCAAAAAGTGTATATTTTTGTAATATAAATTAAGTGATTTCCAATATTACCAACTAGAATAATTTGAGAAGTTAACAATAATTTTGTAACATTGAAACTATCTAAATGTTATTTAGACAGTAAAAATGCACAAGAGAATATGAATATATTAGAAAGTTTTCAATAATGATAAATAAAAACTATTATATATAAAAAAGACATCATGTAATGATGCAGCTTAATGTTGCAGAATTATGGTTAATCTATTAGTGGTTTTTGATTGATAATACTAAAAAACATTCAAAATAATATTACAAAAACATGTCATTTTTGAAGTTTTTCATGAATTTCCCCTGTTGATTTATAGTATAAAATAAAATTGAGAATTAAAAGATAATAGTATATACTACACCATTTTAATTAATATCTAGAAAAATATGCAGTATGATTTAGATATTTTATAAAATATCTAAATCATA
>CAOKPF010000031.1 GCA_948470565.1 uncultured Clostridium sp. | reverse complement strand
AATTGTGTACTTTTACTTTCCACTTTTTCTGTACTTTTATTTTATCATAAACAATTTAAAATAAATCTTAAATAATAATTGTTAAACTTACTAATAAATAATTAGTGTGGTAGAGGAAAAAAATATCATATTCCTTAAATCGTTCCTTCTTTTCTTTTTCCGAGCTATAAATTATAATAAAAATTTACTTTTTTTTCTTGAATTTGAAAAATATGTAGATTTTTTTTTTATTTTCTGTTATTATAATAAGGTAGGGCTTTTTTAAAGTTCTATTTTTAAAGGATTTTTCTAAATTAAATATAGAATTTTCTTTAAAATGTAAGTACTGGTATATAAATGAGGTGAATAGATTACACACTCACACACCGCGTTTTAAAGTACCGTAATATTTCAAAAAGGCGATTTAATCGCCTTTTGATATATTGAAAAATAATAATAAATAAAATAAACGGAGATAATTAATCTCCATTTATTTTTTATAAAAGAATATTTTTTAAAGTCCTAGACACCTTAAATTTAGTAGAGTATAGTCTTCATTGTCAGTATCAAAAGTAATATATCTATCTAAATCATTAAAATGTAACCACTCTGTTAATTTCTCTTCGAATTTACATTTTCTAATGTCAGTATCTATATCAGAAAATAAAGCAGTGTAAGTAGCATTAGTAATTTTTAAATTTGTACTTAAGGTTTTGTTATATATAATAATGTCGCATAACATGCCAAATAGTTTTGGTAATAGCTGATTATCAAAATAGTTTAATACTTTATATGTAATTTCACAATCTTGATATTTTTCTGAAATTTTTTCATTAGTCATAAAATCAAAGCCATTTAAAGAATATATATTGCCTTTTGAAATTGTTGCCTTTAGGCTTTTTTCAACAATATATTTTCTTAGTTCAATTGTATTAATATAATCAAAATTTTCTTCAAGTTTTATAGCATATTGTCCCGCTAGTTCATAAAAACTTTTATAACTATTTTCATGAGCAAGCACCATCATTATATCTATATATGATTTTTTAGGTACTTTGCAAAATGTATTGAACCAAATATTTGCACCTGAATTTGTATCTGGCATAATATTTACGGTTTGTAGTATTAATGCTAAAAACATATAATTGCCTTTTACTTTTAATTCACTATCTTTTAATTTACATACGTTTCCTTCCATAAGTATACCTCCTAATTAGTTAGTGTTTACAATAATTTTTACTAATTATATCACAAATATTATGTAAAGTCAAATTAAAAATTCAAGTTAATATGCAATTTTGTTATTGACAGGTATTATGTATTGTGGTATAATGCTATTAAATATAAAGCCTATGACAAAGCAAAGTAGATAAAGGGAATGTATGAAAGAGAAAATAGGTCACTGGCTGTAAGCCTATTGATACATCTTTATCGAAATTTCACTTTCGAGGTCTTTTTCTGAAAGCAAAAGTTACTAGGAAAGAGCAGGTAAGCCTGTTATAGCTGTAATAGAGTGCATACGTTTGTATGAATTTAGGTGGTAACGCGGAATATATCATTTCGTCCTAATTATTTTAGGATGAGATGATTTTTTTTGTTTAAGGAGGAATTTATATGTTAGAAAAAATTGATGAATTGAGAAAAAAAGCAGAAGAAAAGTTAAAAACGTCTTCAAATTTAGCAGATATAGAAACATTACGTGTTGAAATGCTAGGAAAAAAAGGAGAGGTAGCATCTGTACTAAAAGGTTTAAAAGACATTACTGAAGATAAAAGAAAAGATATAGCAATTATGGCAAATAAATTAAAAACAGAAATTGAAAATAAAATAGAACTGAAAAAAGAAGAATTAAAAGAAAAAGCATATGATGAAAAAATAAAAAATACAAAAAAAATTGATTTATCATTACCACTTGAATTAAGTCTTGGATCTTTGCACCCAATTACAATTGTTCAAAAAGAATTAGAAGAAATATTTTCAAGTATGGGCTTTACAGTAGAAGATGGAAATGAAGTTGAAACAGAGTATAACAATTTTGAAGCTGTAAATGTACCAAAGCATCACCCAGCAAGAGATATGCAAGATACATTTTGGTTAGAAAATGGACAACTGTTAAAGACACAAACATCAGCTGCACAAAACAAAATAATGTTAAAATATGGTGCACCTTTAAAAGCAATATTCCCTGGAAGATGTTTTAGAAATGAAGAACTAGACGCTTCCCATGAAAATACATTTTTTCAGATGGAAGGTATGATGATTGATAAAGATGTATCAATATCTAATTTAATATACTTTATGAAAACATTGCTTTCAGAAATTTTGAAAAAAGATGTAGAAGTAAGACTTAGACCTGGTTATTTTCCATTTGTTGAACCTGGCTTTGAACTTGATATAAAATGTTTGTATTGTGGCGGTAGCGGTTGTAGAGTATGCAAACATACTGGTTGGATTGAATTATGTCCTTGTGGAATTATTCACCCTAATGTATTAAAAATGGGAAATATAGATCCAGAAGAATATTCAGGATTTGCATTTGGTCTTGGACTTAGTCGTTTAGCAATGATGAAATATGGGATAAATGATTTAAGGATTTTAAATTCTTGTGATCTTAGAAGTTTAAAACAAATTGGCATAGAATAGGAGGAAAATTATGTATATTTCAATAAATTGGATAAAAGATTTTGTTGATTTAGAAGGAATCGATGTAATAAAGTTAATAAATAAATTTACAATGTCAACAGCAGAAGTTGAAGGAATTACTGTAATGGGTGAAAATACTAGAGATGTAGTTGTTGGTAGAATAGAAGAAATAGAGGATATAGAAAATTCTGATAAATTGCATAGGGTATTAGTAGATATTGGAAATGAGAAAATTCAAAGTGTGTGTGGAGCTAGTAATATAAAGCTAGGAGCAAAAATTGCATTTGCAAAGTCAGGAAGTATTGTAAATGGTGTTAGTATAAAACAATCTATTGTTGGTGGTGTTGAAAGCAATGGAATGTGTTTATCAGAAAAAGAACTTGGAATAAGTGAAAATCATTCAGGAATTATTATATTAGATGATGATACAAAAGTGGGTGTAGATATAAAAGAAGTAATCCCAATAGATGATGTAATTTATGAAGTAGATAATAAATCTCTTACTAATAGACCTGATTTATGGGGTCATTATGGTATAGCTAGAGAAATAGCAGCTATTACAGGTAGGAAACTAAAACCATTAGATATGGTAGATTTGAGTGTATATAACAATTTACCAAAATTAAATATAAATATAGAAGCAAAAGATGACTGTTATAGATATTCAGCTATAACGATTGATAATGTAACAAAGCAGGTATCATCATATTGGATAAAAACAAGACTTACATATTGTGGACTTAGACCAATAAATTTGTTAGCAGATATGACAAATTATATAATGTTAGAGTTAGGTCAACCAATGCACGCATTTGATAAAAGTTTTATACAAAGTATAAATGTAAAAAAATTGGATAAGGAAACTAAGTTTACTACGCTTGATAATGTTGAAAGAACATTAAATAAAGGCACTTTGATGATATGTAATAATGATGTACCAGTAGCGATTGCAGGTGTAATGGGGGGGAAAAATACACAAATTACAGATAATACTAATTCGTTATTTTTAGAATCTGCAAATTTTAATGGTATACCAATAAGAAAAACAGCAAGTTATTTATCATTAAGAACTGATGCTAGTAGTAGGTATGAAAAAATGATTGATCCAGAACTTACGAAAATAGCAGTTGCAAGATTTATATATATATTAAAAAATGAGGATAAAAATATTAATATAAGTTCTGCATTTACAGATATGTATGTAAAACATTATCCTAAAATAACAATTGAGATAACAATGTCATATATAAATAGAATAATTGGTATAGAATTTAGTATTGAGCAAGTTGTAAATATATTGGAAGCTTTAGATTATAATGTAAAAACTGATGGTATTGATAAAATTACAATAGATGTACCAAGTTTTAGGGCTACTAAAGATGTTACAATGAAAGCAGATATTATTGAAGAAATTGCAAGGATTTATGGTTATGACAATATTACACCAAAAACAAATTTATGGAAAGTTGAACCTGTAACTCAAGATAAGTCAAGAGCATTGGAATATAATATAAAAAGGACATTAGCAGAAAAATATGGATTATCGGAAATACATAGTTATGTTTGGTATGATACAAAATTAAACAAAGAATTAGGAATAGAAGTTGGAGATAATTTAAAAATTGTCAATGGTTTAAATAAATTTGATAGCACCTTAAGAGAAGTAATGGCTCCAACAATTCTTTATGCAATGTATAAAAATATAAAAAATTATTCTAGTATAGGAATATTTGAAATAGGTAAGACATTTAAATATAAAGTAAAAGGTGAAAATTGCGATGAAAATAAAGTATTATGTATTGGTATGTCAAGTATAAAGAAAAATGATGAAGAATTGTTATTTGAAGTAAAGAAAATGATTGATACTATATGTAAAATAAATAAGAATGTAAGGGTACAATATGATAGTAAAACTGAATTTGACTACAATTACTTACACCCTATTAATTCGTTTGATATAAAGATAAATGACCAAATTGTTGGATATATTAGTGTAATTAGTCCAAAAATAAAGGATAAAATTAATCCTAAATCTAGTATAGTTATAGCAGAAATTTATGTAGATAATTTATCAAATATCGATAAAAATAATATAATATATAATGAAATTAGTAAATATCAAACTGTTGATTTTGATTTATCTATTATAGTAGATAAAAATTGTAGATATAGTGATATTGAAAAAGTAATATTAAAATCAAATATTAAGTATTTAACAAATTATAATTTAGTAGATGTATACGAAAATGAAGAAAAAATTAAGGATAAAAAGACAATTACAATTAGATTTACTTTAGGTTCATATGATAAAACATTAACAAAAGAGGAAATTGATTCAGATAGAACAAAACTTATAAATGATTTACATGAAAATAATATGTTAATAATTGGTGAATAAGGTACTCATTAAGTTAATATTATTACTTAGAGACTTATAAAAAAATAAAAAGGGGCTGTAAAAAAAGTCCCTTAATTTATATATTTTAATGTTTTCTTTTCCTTGCTGCCTCTGATTTCTTTTTTCTTTTTACGCTAGGTTTCTCATAATGTTCTCTTTTACGTATTTCAGCAAGCACACCATACTTAGCACATTGTTTTTTAAATCTTGCAAGTGCATTATCTAAACTTTCATTATCCTTTATTTTTATTCCTGGCATTTCAATTCCCTCCTCTCAGTTGGGAAATACCTAATCTATTTCAATATTACATAAGTATTTCAAATTTACTATTAAATTATACAATAGTTTACTAAATATGTCAAGAAAAAGAGAATAAAAAGTTTAAAATTACATAAATTTTAATAAAAATCTCGTATATGTAATTTTCCTTAAGAATATTGACTAAAATATAAATATAATATATAATATAAATGAGAAAAGGTGATAAAGTGAAAGTAAATAATGAAGATGAAAAAATAAGATTAGATAAGGAAAAAATTATTTCTAATGCTATAACAGGTACAATTATAATAGTTGTATCATTTATTGTGATTTTTTGTTTTGTAACAATTTTTAATAGTTATATGTTTGGAAAAAATAGTTTTAGTGAAAATGTAGATGGAATGGATAGAATAAAAGAAGCTATAAATAAAATAAAATCTGAATATATAGATGCAAAAGATTTAACTGATGAAGAATTAATAGATGGCGCAATTACAGGAATAGCAGATGCTACTGGAGATATATATACTAGGTATATGTCTGAAGAGGAATATCAAGAATTATTAACTTCAGGAACAGAAGTTTATGGTGGCATAGGAGTTCATTTAAATTTTGATACAACAAAAGGTGCAATAAAAATTCTTGGTATAATGCCTGATTCACCAGCACTTAAAGAAGATGTAAAAATAGGAGATTTGATAATAAAAGTTGAAGATATAGAAGTAACTCAAGAAAACTATAATGATTGTGTAAATATGATAAAAGGAGATGTGGGCACACCAGTAAATTTAACATTTTATAGGGAAGGGCAAACAATCCAAAAAACTATTCAAAGAGAAAATGTTACAGCAAGTAATGTTGAATCAGAAATTTTAAATGATAATATAGGTTATATTAGAATATGGGGCTTTGAAAATGATGTGTATAAACAATTTAAACAAGAATATGATAAACTAAAAAGTAGTAATATTAGAGGTCTTATAATTGATTTAAGAAATAATCCAGGTGGTTTAGTTAGTGAAACTATAAGTATTGCAAAATTACTTTTACCACAAGGGGAGCTTTTAAAACTTGTATACAATACAGGAAAAGAAAAAATATATAAAGATGATGATGACAAGGAGATAGATATACCACTTGCAGTAATTGTAAATGGTAATAGTGCAAGTGCCTCAGAAATTTTATCTGGTGCAATAAAAGATTCGAATAAAGGTGTTGTAATTGGTACAAAAACTTACGGGAAGGGTATAGTTCAAACTATAGAAAAGTTAAGTACAAGGGGAGCATTAGCAATTACTACTTCTAAATACTATACTGCAAGTGGAATTGAAATTCATAAAAATGGTATAGAACCTAATATAATTGTAGAATTACCAGATAGTTATAAAAGAGAAATATACGTTCCTAGAAATGAAGATACACAGCTTAATGCAGCTATAGAGTATATTAAAAGTAAATAAAAGTTATTTGAAGAATTATTATGTATGTAAACTATGTTTATTTTAAGAATATAGTTTGCATATTTTTTTTGGGAATATAGTAACTTTTTAGAAAAAAACAATAAAAAGATATCCAAAAAGTAAGAGAATATTAAAATAAGAGACCAGATTTTAAAAATCTAGCCTCTTATTTTTAATTTTTTGAGTAATTAAATATTCACTATTAATTGTCCATTAATTACTTGGACTTTTTTATCAGCAACCGTAAGTTCATCTCCTTCCCTTAAAACACATACAATTTCATGACCATAACGTTGGAATAGAATTTCTGCCTTTGTTTTTATACTAACACAATTTGGTGTAACTTCCATGAAGATAATATATCCATCAATTTTTTCTTCATATTTTTTACTATAAAGCCAAATGTGTTTAAATCCGTCTCCTTCATCTTTTGCGCCATAACTATTTGCATATGATAATAGCAGAAAATCATCATCTGTTTTTTCAAAATGAGGATCATTACAATCACAAACAACTGTGTGAGAACCCCAGTAATTGCTTAGTAACATTGGTCCACAAGCTTTGCTGTACCCAACTTTTAAACCATTAATAGCGTAAAGTGGTAATGAACCTCTTATAAAATTTAAATTTCCATTAATAGTAGTAGTAGTTAAAAGTTGTAACTCTTTTATAAGATACATAAATATCATCCTTTCTTTTATTAAAAATCAAAGCTATTTAAAAACAATTTTATTATATCATAAATAAAAAAAAAGTCAATATATTATGTAAATGTTGCAGGATAAAATCGCGTATACTTCGTTTCAAGTATAATATTTTACATAATTTCTGACTGAATATTGTAAAAAGGCTATATTTTAGGATTTATTTGAATTTTAAATCAAAAAACCTGAAAAACAAATTTTATAATATTAAAACAAAATACTATTGTTTTATGTAAATTATATTATTAGTAGTTAAATTTTTATGATTTAGGATCGGCTCAAACGCACTAAACGCGATTTTATCCTGTAAATGTTGTATAAAAAATATTATATAATAGTTCTATTTAGTACTGAAATAGAGGATATTATGTATAAAATAATTTTTTAGATATAGTTTATATGACGTAAGTAAAATAATATTTCATTATTATAAATTTAAGAATATTGTGTAAAATATAAGTGTATAAAAGATTTATGCAAAAAAATTAATAATATTAGTGTAAATTATATTATAAAATTATAGAATGTGAGGAATAAAATTTATATATATAATTATAAATTTCTTGTTAATAAAAATGTAACAAAAATGTTATATTTTGTAACAATATAATATAAAAATAAGTAATACGACATGTTTTTTAGAAATAAGTTTACATATTTTTGTAATATTAGCGAAAAATGTCAAAAAATGTAGAATTTGTGACTTTGACAATGAATATAAAAAGTGGTATAATACGTTCGAGATAAAAACTTGAGGTGATAAAAATGGTAACAAAGGATTCTTTACAAAAAATTAAACAAGATGTTGAAAATTACATAGGGCAGGAGGTTTGTGTTAAAGCCAATATTGGAAGAAATAAATGTGTATATAGAAAAGGTGTAATTGATAGTACTTATTCTAGTAGTTTTCTATTTATTGATAGTGATACAAGTAGTAAATTATCATATGGGTATGTTGACTTAGTAACTAACAATTTAGAAATGAGTTTGCCAACAGGTGAGGTTATAGCAAGTTATGATTTTTCCACACCTAAATATGCTAGACTTTAAGATATATGGAAATGAGAGGTTAAATATTATCCTCTTTTTTTGTGTCCTTAGCAAACAAGTATATGGTTAGTTATATTGACAAAAACTAAGTATTATGTTATACTTACATCGAAATATTGTTTAGTTTATTGCAAATTTGCGAAGGAGGCTATACTATGAAATTTGTTGATTTACATTCACACACAATAAACTCAGATGGTACAAATACACCATTTGAAGTTTTACAACTTGCAGACAAAATAGGACTTTTTGCATTAAGTATTACTGATCATGATAATTGTGATACTTATTTTGATGAAGAATTTTTAAGTAGTAAAAGAAAAGTAAAACTATTAAGAGGTATTGAAATTCGGACTTGTTGTTTAGGAGTAGGAATTGAACTTTTAGGATATGGATATAATAGAAAAATGATGAAAAATGAAGTACCAAAATTACCTACTGTTGAGGATATGTCATATAAAATATTAAATTTATTAGTTGATAAAGCAAAGAAAATTGGTGTACAGTTTGATATAGATGTAGTAAAAAACTATTCATTATATAGCAATCTCCATGAATCTAAATATTTTAAAATATGTTTAGAGAAGCATGCTACCAATATATCAAATGTAGAAGATATTGCATTTAATTGTTCATCTTTTTATAGAGAATGTATGGGGAATGTTAATTCTCAGTTTTACATTGATATGTCACAGTTTACTGTACCTATTGAAACAGTAGTAAATATTATAAAAAAGTGTGGAGGAAAAGTTTTTGTACCACATATTTTTAAATATAGGGATAAATCATATGATATTTTAAAAAAGCTTCAAGAGTTTGAAATTGATGGAATTGAGTGTTATCATAATAGTTTTGGGTATTTGCAGATAAATGAGCTATTAGAGCTTTGTAAGAAAAATAATTACTTTATTTCAGGTGGAAGTGACTTTCATGGGAAAAACAAACCTGATGTAAGATTAGGCGTTGGAAAAGGTAATCTTAAAATACCATATATTGAAACAAAATGGATAAATGATTATTTATTTTAGTAAATTATATATTAAAGAAAAATATAATTATTAAAGGTACAAAAATAGGGACTTTTTTATAGTCCCTATTTTTACGGATCAACGAGTTTTTGTAATATTTCTGGGTTTACATGTATATTAAATGCTGAAAATGCAAAATCTAAGAAATATGCTATTACTATTGTTAAGGCAAGCCTTTTTACAATAAATTTTGGTATAAAAGATATAATTTTTTGTAAAAATGGTTGCAATAAAAATATATACATTGTTCCAAGAATTCCCCAACCTATTAGTATTGGTACAGTTGTATAATCAAGTATTGCTAAAAATCTTCCATGATAATTCCACATTTCAATATTTAATATGTATTTAAATCCTAGTCCACATATTAATTCAAAAGCTCCCATAAATACTGATGATACAATAAAAGCATAAGGGATATTTGCTTTTGAAGGTTTTAGATTGTAAAATAGCAAATATAAAATACTTGCACCAAATCCATATATACTGCAAAATGGACCATACATCATACCACGATCTGTAAATTTTCCTACATTTAGGTATACAAATCCAACTTCAACGCACCAACCAATCATTGCACATATTACAAAAATGTAAACTAATTCAGTTAACGACCTTTTTTTATCATCTATTAGCTGAAGTTTATCTTTGTTTATTACTATTTTTTTCATATGATTCACTTCCTAATTTATTAATATAATAACTTTTATCTAGCTTAATTTCTATACTATTTAAATAATTGAGTAATGATAATTTTGGAAAATTAAATGTATATTTTATAGCAAATAAAAGTTGTTTATAACATTTGAATTTTTTATTTATTTCATTTATACCATATTTTGAATCCCCTATAATTGGGTGTGAAATATCTGCCATTTGAACTCTTATTTGATGAGTTTTGCCAGTATGTATAGATATTTCTAATATAGCATAATCCATAGTTTTGTTTATAGAGTTTACACAATATTGGGTAATTATTTTCTGAGAATTTTTAACTTTATTTTTGTAAATTTTACATATACTATTTTTTGAGTCTTTTACTATATAACTTTCTATTAGTTCAGACTTTTTTTCAAAATTACTATTTGCAACATATGCTATATAATTTTTTGAAACATATCCATTTTTGAAAGCATTTAATAATTCTTTATATGATAACTCATTTTTTGAAAATAATATTATTCCTGATGTATTTCTATCAAGTCTATGGGTAATTTTTGCAGTAGAACAATAATTTTGTACTATATTTTCAAAAGTAGGTTCAAAATCACTGTTATTTGATAATATTCCTTGTGGCTTATATGCAGCTATTATATTATTATCTTCATATATAATATCTAAATTAGTAGGTAAATTAAAAAGTATATTATCAGTAATATATATATTTATTTTGTCGTTATTTGTAATTATTATGTCAGAATTTACTCTTTTATCATTAACCTTTATATCTTTATTTCTAAGTGCTTTAAAAATTGAATTAGTAGATATGTTTGGAAATATATTTTTTATATATGATGATAATTTAATATTTGTTTTACAATTTTCTACAAAAATTTCTCTCATATAATAATTATACCTTTTTATTATGTAAAAATCAATGATATTTTAATATTTTGTATAAAAAAGCCATAAAAAATTACATAATAATATGTAAACAGATGTGTTGACAAATGGCTATATAGATGGTACAATAAATTAGGTGGTAAATTTGAGATATAAAAGAGAATATAATAGTAAATTAAAAGAGTATATAAACAAGAAACATTTAACTTATTGTATTGATACAATGGGTTGTCAGATGAATGAGAATGATTCTTTAAAATATATGGGAATAATGGAAGAACTTGGGTTAAAGCAGGCAAACAGTAATGAAGCCAATATTTTTGTATTTAATACTTGTTGTGTAAGGGAAAATGCAGAAAATACATTATTTGGAAGACTAGGTTATTTGAAAAAAAGGAAATTAACTGAAGATGATATATATATTGTAGTAGTTGGGTGTATGACACAACAAAAACATATTTTAGAGAAGATAAGAAGTTCATATCCATTTACTGATATTGTATTAGGTACAAATAGTATGGGGCAGTTTGCTGATAAATTATATGAAGTAATTTGCAATAACCAAAAACAATATGAGTATATTGAAGAAAAAAATGAAATTTTAGAAGATGTACCAGTTATAAGGGATAGTAAGTTTAAAGCTAGTGTTAGTATAATTTATGGTTGTAATAATTTTTGTACTTATTGTATAGTTCCATATGTAAGAGGAAGAGAACGTAGTAGAGAGCCTCAAGATATAATAAATGAAATTAGAAAACTTGCAAGTGATGGTTATAAGGAAATTATGTTACTAGGTCAAAATGTTAATTCATATGGCAAAGATTTTAAAAATAATAGAAAATATACATTTGTAGATTTGTTAAGTGACATTGAGAAAATTGATGGAATTGAGATAATTAGGTTTATGTCACCACATCCCAAAGATTTTAGTGATGAACTTATTGAAAAAATTGCAAATTCTAGTAAAATAGCTAAGCAAATACATTTGCCATTACAATCTGGTAATACAGATATTTTAAAACGTATGAATAGAAAATATACAAAGGAACAATATTTAGAGCTTGTAGAGAAAATAAAAAGTAAAGTTGAACAGGTTTCATTTTCAACTGACATTATTGTTGGATTTCCTGGAGAGACAGAAGAACAATTTTGTGATACTTTAGATATAATAAAAAGGGTAGAATATGATCAGATATATATGTTTATATATTCTAAAAGAGTAGGGACTCCTGCTGCAAAAATGAAAGATAATGCAGTAAATAAAGAAAAGGTTGAAAGATTAGAAAGATTAAAAAAGGTTTATGAAGCTATTTTGCCAAAACGTAACAGTGATATGATTGGTAATAGTTATAAAGTGTTGGTAGAAGGTAAAAGTAAAAATAATGATAAATTATATACAGGTAGGACAAGCCAAAATAAGGTTGTGATTTTTGAGGGAAATGAAAATATTGTTGGTAATATTGTAAATGTAAAAATTGATAGCGAACATTTATGGTATTTGAAAGGCTCAATTGTAAAATAAAAAACAAGGTGATTAAAAAAGTTAATCACCTTGAAATCTATAAATATAGACTTTATTTTTTCTTTTGATTTTGTTTTTGATTTAAATTTTGGCGAATAATTATACCATTGCCAAGATTTATTGTAACACCACCTCTTGAATTTACAGTAATATTTCCAATTTTTTTACTTATTGAAATACCACTTTTGCTAATATTCATTATGGTATCGTTATCAATTTTTTTTCTTCCATGATAATTTATGCCCATTTTTCATCACCTACTAACTATTCAGTAACATCAGTTGGAACTTCATTTGTAGTTGGAATAGTATCAGTCGCTGTTTCTGGTTCAGTTTTTGGTTCTTCTGTTTTTGGAGCAGTTTGTATTGCCTGTACAATTGCACTCGTAAAGTTTTGCCTTACACTTTCCATTGTTGATTGTATTACATTCTGTATACTTCCAATAATTTTTTCTACATCAACATTACTATTAGGTGCAGGAACAGTAGGATTAGGTATGTTGGCATTTTTTTCTGGAATTTCCGAAGTAGCTTCTTTTTCCTCTTTTTCCTTGGAAACTGTTATTTTTTCTGGTAATAGATTGCCAAATACATTATTTCCTTTCCCAAGCATTGAAAGTGCCAAAATACTATTTAATGCATCATTGCCATTTCCTCCATTTTGACCATTCATTAAAAGTAACAATGATAGATTGGAAGAAATGTCACCGCTACCTGAGAATATATCAAGAGGACTATCTGAGCCATTCCCTGCTAAAAATTTTAATGCCATCAAGCTACTAAGCTGATTATTATTGCCATTTTGTGACATTGCCATTATTAGCGTTAAATCAGATGAATCCCCACCTAATAGTTTGTCAGGACTTAGAATGCATACAATTTTAGTGAAAATTTGTAGTCCCAACAGATTTTTTTCAGGGGTTATTTTTTTGTATTGCCCTAATGCAGGTGAAAATACTTCTATGGCAGGTGTTTCGTCTATTTTTGTAACAAATACTTTTTCACCTTTGTATTTGATTAGGTCACCAACAGCCACATTTTTTGCAGGTACAGCCATTAATGGGAAATTCCCAAGTTGAGCATTACCAATATTTACTAGTGAACCTGTGCTTGGATCAAACCGAACCCATTCATTGTCTGGATTAAGTAAACATGTACCCAATAGAGTAGAGGCAATATCAGGATCTTTTATAATCCCAAATTCTAATTGCATTCCAAATATGTTGATGCCATTAGTCTGTCCCAATCCATTTAAGAAGTCAAAACCTCCATTAGTATTTGGTACACCATTATTATAATTTGTTGCTGCTAATCCACCAGTTACATTATTTAATTCATTCATAGTCATTTCCTCCTTGTAATCTTTATAATTGATATAATAGTCTACAGCTTCTTTTACTTTTTCATCATCGAAATAGATATAAACATATGATCGAGATGAATGCATATTTAATACAGCTTTGCAACTTGGATTTTCTCTTATGCAAGTTTTGCACATATTTGTATCTGTTATTTCTATACTTACAGGTATACGAATGTGCCCATACTTTTGCAACATTTCTGTATATTCTTCAATTAATATAGCTTCACATTGAAAATTGATTGCATCTTTTGGACATACACTCTTAAGCTCTAAAAGCATTTTATTATCACATATTATAACAGTATAGTTATAACTACAATCAGGGTGATATTTGTGACCAGACCATAATTTTGGTGAATTGGAAATGGTATAGTATCTATCACCATAACAGTTAAATTTAAGTCCAACAGGGCATAAATTTTTAATGAGTTTATATCTTGATGTATCCACTTTGTTTCCCTCCTTCTTATAAAATTTTAATAGTTACAGTGAAAATAATTATTATCACACATACTTTCTTATTACGGCGTTATTCTATCATAAATATTTTATAATGTCAACTAAAATATAAAAAATTTCGAGACATTTTTGTTTTGTAAAAATTTTATAATAATTTTTATGTAATATAAAAGTGATGAAAATATTTTTTATAGTGAGATATGTTTTAAAAGCATAATGATTTGAGTATAAAAAGATTATAATTTGTTTTAATATTTATATTGAAATTTAGAAATAACTGTGATAAAATGTCGTGGTAAAAAAGTGGTTTATGAGTTATTAAATAATAGTTCAGCAAAAAATTTAATTTATAAGGAGGAATTAATATGAGTTTAGAAAAAACCTTAGTAAAAGATTTAAAGCCAGTAGTTTTAAGAGAAGTAAAAGAATATTTAGATGATTTTGATAATGCTCATTATTTATTGGGAGATTCAGTATTAAAAGTTACAAATGATTATTTAGAAAATAATAATGAACGGGTTGTAGAAAAGCTTGGTAATATGGGAATTAATAAAGTTGTTGAAGAATTTAGAAATAATAATGAAGTAAGGGAGCAAGTTATAAACAATATACAGGATAAGGTTGAACAGTATTTGATTGAAAAGATAAATAAAACTGTAATTCCTATAAAAACTGTAAATGTAGTAGTAGGTAATAAGACATATTCTAGTACTGGTGCATATCATAGAGATTTTGAAAAATTATTAAAAGTATCAGCCCAAAAAATTCCATTATTTTTAAAAGGTCCTGCTGGTAGTGGTAAAAATTATACTGTATTGCAGATAGCAGAAGTTTTGAAACTTAAATTATATAGGTGTAATAGTCCATCTGATAAATTTGAATTAGATGGTTACAATGATGTAAATGGTAAATATGTAGAAACTGCATTTTATAAAGCATTTACTACTGGAGGTATGTTTTTGTTAGATGAAATTGATAATTCTTGTCCAGCTGCATTAATTGCCATTAATGATGCAATTTCAAATGGTATTTATCAGTTCCCAAATGGAACTTGGAAAATGCATGATACTTTTAGAGTTATTGCCACAGCTAACACTTGGGGAAATGGTAGAAGCTTTGAGTATATAGGCAGAAATAAAATTGACTTAGCTACCATTGATAGATTTTATTGTATAGAATATGGATATGATAAAGATTTAGAAAATTTGCTTTGTCCAGATAATGAAATTTTAAATGTTTTTTGGGAACTAAGAGAACAAACAATGGAGCACAAAATTAGAGCAATTTTTTCACTACGTGGTATAAAATATTCATATATATTAAAACAATCAGGAATGAATTTGGAAGATATTGCAGAAGGTATTATTATGAAAGGGTTAGGAGTAGATGATTTAAAGAAACTAACTAAAAATTTAAGAAATGATATCTTTAGTAATAATAATTTTGCTCAAGCTGTTATGAATGTGTATGATAGAATGCATAGTTAAATGGGGGGATTGTATGGCAAAGTTAAGACAAATTTACATGGAGGGACCAGATGATAATACGTATGATAGAGTGTACAAAACATTTAGGTATGAGTTTGATTCAATAGATGACTTGGTAAGTTACATATTAAATCATGATATTAATACGGAAATATTTTACGAATTATCGAGTAATACTGGGAGTATTGAATTTACTAAAACTAATTCTTTTGAAGAAGCGGTAAGATTACTTGAATATGGGTGGAATGAAGAATTTGAAAAAATAGTACACTTAAAAGATGATGTTGATAGAAAATTGTTAGAGCTTGGAGAAAATTCATTATTACGGACTAAAGATTATGTTGGTTTTTCACCATCTATACCAGACTATTTACATGGTAATCCCCAAAATATGCATAGAGTTATTTTAAAAAATAATTACGAGATAATAAATGTATATGTATCTTTAGCATATAGCTCGACAACATCTGTTAGTAGAGTATATAATAGAGGTGCAATAATAATGTCCATAATTGATGTGTTAGAGAAAAATGGATATGGTGTTAATCTTAATGTATTTGAGATTTGCAAGGAACTTAGCTATAGTAAGAGTAAGGAGTTATTCTTAGCTAAAATTAAGTTAAAAGATGAGTTTGATAATTTATCAATGTCTAGGGTATATTTTCCATTTTGTCATCCATCAATGTTAAGGAGGATAATGTTCAGACTTAAAGAGGTTACTCCATTAACAATTAGAGAATGGGTATTTAATTATGGTAAGGTAATGAATGGAGAAGATATAAAAGAAATTATGGGAATTAAAGAAGAGGACATATTTTTTTCTACCCCCTATGAACTTGGTATATTTGGTGATAATATTTATGATGATTTACAAAATACAATCGAAAGCTTAAATCTTGGTAAGTATTTTGAACATGATTAAAGTAGGGAATTTTATGACTTTGATCGTAGAAAAAACAGTTACATTAAATTGTGACTGTTTTTTTGTAATAAATATGTATTTTTTTAATATACTTTACTAATACTTGGTACAAGTATTAATGGAGGGAATATGGAAAATATTGTTGCTTCTAGAAAACTTAGGAAAAGTACATTAAAAGATGTAAGTAATAAGAATTTAGATGTTATATCTAATTTAACTAATGTTAGAAATACACATACATTACATAACTACTCAAATGAAAAAATTGAGCTTATGGATGATGAAAAGGAAATAAATATATTATCAAGATTAAAAAATAAAGTTGTGATAAAAGTTTTCTTTTCAGTATGTATCGTATTTTTATGTTTAGTATTTAAGCTAGTATACCCAAATATATTAGAACAAAATCAATATTTGGCAACAATAGCACATGAATATTTAAAGGATTATTCAAAAGAAGATATAACAGTTAAAATAGAAAATTTTTTTGCAAGTATGTATGATAATGTAAAATTTATTGTACCAAATGATGTTACTCAAAAAATATGTAGAAAATATGATAATGTTATAAAGCCAATGTATCTTGGATTTGATTTAAAAAAGGCTATTTATAACATTAGTCATAATGAAGAAAATATTATAAATACTCCTGACAACATTGAAACTGTAAGTAATGAAACAAATTTAAATGAAAGTAATGTAAATTTAGAAGAAAAACAAGAAAAAGATGAGGAGATTAATGTAGAGGAAAAAAATATTGAGGATAATACTCAAAATAGTATTGTAAATAATGAAGAGGTAGCAAGTGATACAGGTGTTGGTGGAGGAGAACCTATGGAAGATGCTGTAATACAAAGTTCAAGTTCCGTAAGTATAATGGAAAGCGATGCTCATGAAATATTAGCAAAAAACATTAGTATTGTAAAGCCAGTAAGTGGTACTATAACCTCTGATTATGGGGCAAGGGAACAGATATTTGAGGGAGTAAATTCATATCACACTGGAATGGACATTGCAAATTCTCTAAATACACCAATACATAGTGCTACAAATGGAGTAGTAACAAGTACAGTAAATAACAACAAATATTATGGAAATTATGTAGAAGTAGAAACTGATGGTGTAATTTTTAAATATGCTCATTTAAATAGTATATCTGTAAAAAAAGGAGATAATGTATCACAAGCAAGTGAAATTGGTAAAATGGGAAGTACAGGAATGTCTACTGGTTCACATTTACATTTTGAAATTAAAATTAATAGTAGAACAGTGGATCCTGCTTTAATACTTAAATTTTAGGTGATAATATGAGAATAAAAACACCGTATGTAACATTTAATGTAGAGGCTATATTTTTAATAGTTATATTATCTTCCATATTATCTACACATATAATGAAGCTATTATCTTCATTTTATATGTGTTATCTTTTTATACTATTTCATGAATTATCACATGTTTTTGTTGGTTCTATATTTGGCAAAAAAATTAATGAACTAAAACTTTCTATCTCAGGAGTTTCAGTATCTTTTTGTAAAGAAAAGTTTAGTACAAAGGTAGAAAAAGGAAAATTTTGTGCTTTAAAAAATATATTAATTTATTTTGCAGGACCTTTTTCAAATTTAGTTTTAGCTACAATTTTTCATAAAATTAATATGATATTTGAGATAAATATATTTTTAGGAATAATAAATTTAATGCCAATTTATCCCTTAGATGGATATCATATTTTAGATAATATTTTAATAGTAATAAAAAATATTTCCATAAAAAGAGCTATTTTAAGCATAATTGAAAATTGTACTTTTGGGTTTATGTTGGTTGCTAGTGTATATGAAATAGTGATGTATAAGAATATTTCAATATTAATTTTTGCGTTTTATGTCTATTTGCAAAAGAATCAAAGGTATGATATTACAAGATTCCTGAAAGATTAGCCCCAAAAAATTAAAATAATGTTTCAATCAAATTACAGAATTATTACAAATTTATTGCATTTTTTATAAAAAATACTTGATTTTTTAACAAAAAAATAGTATTATATATATAGCTTTTAGTTGGGGGTGTTAGATGTGGCTATAGGGGACATTATAGTTGGGCTTGACTTGGGAGTTTCTAAGGTAAGTTGCGTAATAGGGCAAGTTAATAAATTTAGTGAAATAGAAGTTATAGGTTACGGACTTTCAGACAATTCAGGAATTAAAAAAGGCCAGATAATTGACCCACAGAGTGTAGGACAATCAATAAGAAAAGCTATAGAGGCAGCTGAACAAATTTCAGAACTTTCAGTAAATTCCGCTTATGTTAATGTAAAGGGAATGAATGTAAGAATTGAAAAAATTGTTGTTGAAGCTGAGGTTGAAAAACCAGATGATGGTATGACATTAAATGATATAAATAAAGTTTTTTCAAAAGTTCAAATGTCAATGAATCTAGCAAATAATGAACAGATAATAGATATTTTACCGTTTGAATATTATGTTAACGGTAGGACTTATAAAGAAGAACCAATTGGTGCATTTTGTAAAACTTTTTCCATAGAAATAGAAGTAGTAATTGCAAAAGGTGAATATATATTGGGAGTGCAAAAAGCTCTGGGTTATGCTGATTTAAAATTAGATGGATTAATTCTTGAAACTTTAGCTACTTCTAATATTGTATTGATGCCAGAAGAAAAAGATATTGGTGTTTTATTGATAGATATTGGTGCAGGTCACACAGATATATCAGTTTATAAAGAATCTAAAATTGAATTTTATACTACACTTCCTGTAGGCGGAGATCATATAACAAACGATATTGCTTTGACTTTTAATATTAATACTGTTGAAGCTGAAAAAATGAAAAGACAGTATAATTTGGCAATATCAGCTATGATTACTAATAATCATGATATAAGACTTACTTCAAGAACACAAGTTGGTGGAAATGAGGTAGTAAAATGTAGTGATGTTGTTGGTGTAATTGAAGCTAGAATTAAGGAAATATATCAGATTACAAGAAGAATAGTTGCAGATAATAATCTTACAAATAAAATTGAATGTATGGTACTTACAGGACAGGGTATAAGTAATATTGTGGGTGTAGAAGAACTTGCCATGTTAATATTAAAGTTAAATCAAGTTAGGATATGTAGTCCTAAACTTATTAATATTATAAAACCACAACATACTACTGTATTTGGAATGGTAAGATATATTGCAAGTCTTGGTTCAAATAAACATGTAAATAGTGATGTTGCAATAATAACTGATTTAAGTTTTAAAGATAAAATATTTGAAAGTATAAAGAATATAAAAAAGATTTTTAAAAGAAAGAAAGATATTGATGAATAGTAATTGAGGGGGAGTAATAATGGAAAATGAATTGCAAGTTGGTATGGCTAGTATTAAGGTAGTAGGTGTTGGAGGAGCTGGTAGCAATGGTGTTAATAGAATGGTAGAAACTGGGCTAAAAGGTGTAGAATTCATAACTATTAATACAGACAAGCAAGCATTGCAGAAAATGTCCTCTTCTGCTAAGAAAATACAAATTGGTGAAAAATTAACTCGTGGATTAGGGGCAGGTGCTAATCCAGAAATTGGAAAATGTAGTGCCGAGGAGTCTAAAGCTGAAATAGCTGAAGTTCTTAAAGGTGCTGATATGGTATTTGTAACTGCTGGAATGGGACGGTGGCACTGGTACAGGTGCTGCTCCAATAGTTGCAGAAACTGCAAAAGAAATGGGAATTTTAACTGTAGGAGTTGTAACAAAACCATTTCCATTTGAGGGAAAAAGAAGAATGACTCAAGCAGAAAGTGGCATTGAGGAATTAAGACAATCTGTAGATACACTTATAATAATACCTAATGAAAAATTATTACAAGTTGTAGAAAAACAAACTTCATTTGATGAAGCTTTAAAGATGGCTGATGATGTTTTGAGACAAGGTGTCCAAGGAATATCAGATTTGATAACTGTTTCAGGGCTTGTAAATTTGGATTTTGCAGATGTAAAGACTATAATGTTAGATGCTGGTATTGCACATATGGGAATAGGTTCAGCTACTGGTGAACATAGAGCACAGGAAGCTGCAAGACAAGCGATACATAGTCCATTGCTTGAAACTTCAATAGAGGGCGCAGGTGGCGTTCTTATTAATGTTACAGGTGGTAGAGACTTAGGATTACTTGAAATTAATGAGGCAGCAGAACTAGTTCAAAAATCAGTAGATCCAGAAGCAAATATTATATTTGGTGCAGTAATAGATGAAAATTTAAATAATGAAATAGTTATAACTGTTATAGCAACAGGATTTACCAAAACACCATTTGAATCTATGAAACTTGATAGTGCATTAAATGAGGCACTAAAAAATGCTGGTATAAATACTGTTACAGCTACAAGTGTTCCATCTGGAGATATGGTATCTCAAGGTACTCAATCAATGACAGGGTTTGGTACACAAACACCAAGTAGTTCTAATAGTATAAATTCAGGAATTGGTATGAATACAGGAAGTACTAGTAGTATGAGTGGAATTGGTAGTGTTAGCTCTAGTCAAAGTAGTTATGGAATTGATTTAGATATACCACCATTCTTAAGAAGAAATAAAGGCGAATAATTTGTAATAAAAAATATGTTAGTGTAAAAATACTATGATAATTAAGTTATCCTAGTATTTTTTTTGTCTTTATGTAAATAATTTATTTTTTTTTCGTTTCTAATTCTACAAATTTCTAATTATAAAAATTATATAATTATTCTAGGTGATTGTATGAAAATCTACCTAGAATATGTATTAATTGAAAATATAGTTGTAAATTATATCCTATTTTCCCAAATTAGTATTTTTACAAAACAGAAGATAAAAATAAAAAATAAAATTATAGCAACATTAATTTTATCTATTTATACATTAATTATATATGTATATAATACAGGAATTCAGTCAAGTATGCTATTAAAATTGTTAGTAGTAAATTTTTCTGTATATATAGCGTTTAAAGAAAAGAATATAAGGAAGTATATAAAACATATTATATATTATTATTTACTATCATTTTCTTATGTAGGTATAATAATTTCTATAACACTATTATTTAATATAACAATAGAAAAATTTTATTTTAAAATTGTAGTTTATCTGGTATCAAATGTAATTTTATATTTATTTAATAAATTTATGTGGAAATTGTGGAAAACTAACATAAAAGAAGATAGCCTTACATATACTTTGCTTATAGGGAAATATAAAATACAAGCTTTTGTTGATACTGGAAATAGTGTACATGACTATATACATAATTTAGATGTATTTTTTATTGAAAGTTGGTATTATGATATTTTTGAAAAAGATGGATTAATATATGAAAAAATACCTATAAATATCTCTAGTATAAATAGTAGTAGTATAAATTATGGGTACGTATTAAAAGATATAAAGATAAAAAAGGATAATTTTTCATTTTGCTTTGATAAAATTCTTCTGGTATTCGTGGATAAAAAATTTGATAGTAGTATAAATTACAACGCTATAATAGGATATGATACATATGTGGAAAAATTGAAAGGGGTAAATTTATGATAAAAGAAACAATAAAAGAAATATATTTAAAAATGCTAAAGATGTTAGGAATAGAAGAAAATACACTATATTATATAGCTGGAAGTGATAAATTGCCAGCGCCACTATCTCATGATGAAGAGCATGAGCTATTAGAAAGACTTATGAAAAGAGATATTGAAGCAAAAAATACATTAGTTGAAAGAAACTTAAGACTTGTAGTATATATAGCAAAAAAGTTTGAAAATTCAGGTGTAAATATAGAGGATTTAATATCAATTGGTACAATTGGACTTATGAAAGCTATAAATAGTTATAATTTAGATAAGAATATAAAGCTTGCAACGTATGCTTCTAGGTGTATTGAAAATGAAATTTTAATGTTTCTTAGAAAAAATAATAGAATAAAAACAGAAATTTCAATAGATGAACCGATAAATACTGACAGCGAGGGAAATGATTTGTCCCTCGCAGATATTTTAGGTACAGATAATGATAGTATATTTAAATCTATTGAGGAGAGCGATAATAAAAAAGTGTTAATGTGTGCTATTAAAAAATTAAATAATAGAGAAAAAATGATAATGAGTATGCGCTATGGTTTTGGTGGAGCAGATGAACTTACTCAAAAGGAAGTTGCAGATAAACTTGGTATATCACAATCGTATATTTCAAGAATAGAAAAGAAAGTTATTAATAGTTTAAAAAAGGACTTTTCTTTATAATAATTAGAAAAATAGCTAATATAATCGAGTATTGTCGAATGTGAATATTAGTAAATTCATATGTAAAAGATATAAACAAAAGATAAAAGGAGGAACATATGAATACAAATGTAAAAGTAGAAATACAGGGGTTAGATACATCAAAACTGCCAAAACTTTCTTCAAAAGAGCAAATGGATATGTTGCATAGAATTAAAAATGGTGAAACTGAGCTAAAGGATAAATTTATAGAGGCAAATTTAAGACTAGTTTTAAGTATTATAAAAAAGTTTAATAATAGAGGTGAAAATATAAATGATATTTTTCAAATAGGAGTTATAGGACTTATAAAAGCAATTGATAATTTTGATATAACTCAACCTGTTTTGTTTTCAACTTATGCTGTGCCAATGATAATAGGTGAGATAAAAAGGTATTTAAGAGATAATAGTGCATTTAGAATTACTCGTTCATTAAGAGATCTTGCCTACCTTATATCTCAAGAAAAAGAAAAATATATAAGGGAAAAAAATGAGGAACCTACTATTGAAGAACTTTGTAAAATTACAGGAGCTGAAAAAGAAGATGTAATTTTGGCAATTGATAGTATGATAACGCCAATGTCTATACATGAATGTGTGTATAATGATGGTGGAGATCAAATATATTTACTAGATCAATTAAAAAATGAAAAGGAAGAATCTGATAATGTTATTGATAGAATTGCGATAGAACAAATAATAGATAAACTCACAGAGAAGGAAAGGCATATAATTGAGAGAAGATATTTTCAAGATAAAACTCAAACAGAACTTGCAGAGGAACTTGGTGTATCACAGGCACAAGTTTCACGTATAGAAAAAGGTGCATTAGAAAGAATAAGGAAAAGAGTTCAAAAAGGTGTGTAAAATATATAGCTTTTATATGAAGAAATTAATAATTGCTATTAATTTCTTCATAAATTAAATATTTTAGTTACTATTCACGGGTGTAAAAAAGACACGCAGAAACTCTAGGAATATATACTTCCTAGTTTTCTGCATTTACATATGATAAATCAAATACA
>CAOKPF010000030.1 GCA_948470565.1 uncultured Clostridium sp. | reverse complement strand
AAAAGATGGCAACTGGAATGTAAGAGGAGCAGCAGTGAAAAAAATTACTGATGAAACCGTTTTAAAGGAAGTTGTTTTAAAAGATGACATCAGTGAAGATATAATACAAACAGTTATTAAAAAGATTACTGATGAAAACAAATTAATAGATATAATAAATAAGTCTACTCATGATGATATTATACTAAAGGCAGTATTATTGCTTCCTAAAAGTGCATTGACAAAAGTTGAAACTAATAATTGGTATATTAATGCAATTATAAGAGATATGTTAGAGTATACATAAAATCTTTAATGAGAGAAAAATAGATAACTACAAAAACGAAACGTAAAAAATTGTTAAAAAACAAGCTTGAGTTAAAAAATATAACCCAAGCTTGTCTTATTGTAAATAATTAATTATAACTATATATGATAAAATAGAAATAAAAAGAGGTTATATATGAAAAAATAAATAAGCTAAAAGGTAGCAGATATATTTGCCAAAGTGGTGTTTCACTTTGCTAGTTTTTGGTATGAACCCTTCACTTAAAGTGCAAAAATTCTTTAGAGCTAGGAGGCAATTTAATTGTTATTGAGTATGAGCAGGAATGAAACATGGAAATAAAAACTTTAATTATAAAAATAATTTAATAAGTATTATAAAATTATAATAACACATATTTTTTAAGGAGACCTCTTTTTTTGTTAAAATAAACTTATACATTACATTTATAGAGCAACAATAATTCCACTTTTAATTTTTATTAATTATTTATTTGACATTTATACTTGTATATTTTTGCATCTATTAATTATATATCGAAAAATGTAAATTTTACTGTAATTTTAATGGAAATATTGCAATTTACAAAGTGTTATGTTAAAATATAGCAGTATTAAATATTGAGGTTGTATATAATTGTACAATGAAAGGAGATTAAATATGGAAATATTATTAGCTACAAATAATTTAGGAAAAGTAAAAGATTTTAAAAAATTATTTGAAAAACTGCCACAATTTAAGCTTTTAACATTAAATGAGATTGGCTGCACTTATGAAGTAGAAGAAACTGAAGCTACTTTTATAGGGAACGCTTTAAAAAAAGCAGAGGAAATAGCTAAAATTACAGGTATTCCAACAATTGCAGATGATTCGGGAATTGAAGTAGAAGCACTTGATGGTTATCCAGGAGTAAAAACAAAAAGAGCTGTATTAGAGAAGATGTCTATATCAAGTACAAAAATAACAGATAGTATAAGAAATCAATACATAATTGATATGCTTGATAAAACTAATTCTGATAATAGAAAAGCTACATGTACATGTGCTATATGCTATTATGTTCCAGTAAACACTACTATTATTTCAGATCAATCTATAATTGTTCAAGAAAAAATAGAAGGTGAAATTGTAAAAGTACCTACTGGAAATAATGGTTTTGGATTTGACCCTATATTTAGGCTTAAGTCTGGAAAAACACTGGCGGAACTTACTGCTGAAGAAAAAAATAAAGTTAGTGCAAGAGCTATTGCAATGAGAAGTTTTATAAAAGACTTTGTTCATAAATATAAAGACTAAAATTTATAAAATATTAAAATTTTTGTAAAATGTAAAATTAGTCAAAATAATAAGGATTTTGTAACAAAAAGATTTATATTTGTTGCAAAATCTTTTTTTTTAGTATATAATTTTGCTATAAATGGTATATAATATAAGAAAGGGTTGAAGTTTATGAAAAGTACATTATGTTCAATTTTTAAAGATGCTGATAAAAACTATAAAATTATATACAATACATATAAAATGTTAGAAAAAAGTTCTGATCTAAAAGTACCAATTCATTCTGCAGGTCAATGGATTTTAGACAATATGTATATTATAGAAGAGGCATATGAAGAAATAAAAGAATCTAAAAAATCGTTGAAAAATAAAAAACTTCCTGTAATTGTTACGCATGATGGTAAAAAATATGTAAGTATATTTTATCTTGCTTATGAATTAGTAGAACAAAACACAGGATATTTAGATCAAAATATAATATTAAATTGTTTAAAAGAACATCAAAAATTATCTTATTTAACATCTGAAGAATTAAATCTATTTATGATAATGCTAAAAATTTCGCTTATAAAATTTATAGCAAGGATTACATTAAATATAACTAATTCTCAAATGAAGAAAATGCAAGTAGAAGAGATAATAGCCAGTGAGTATAAAGGTGAAAATATTACAAACGAGTTATATAAACAGTTTAAATATTTTAGAGATTTTAGAGAAAATATTTTAGATACTACTAAAATAAAAAATACCAATACTGCTTTTGTAGAATATATGGCATATAGATTAAAAGAACTTGGAACACGTGGTGAAAAATATTTTAAGATATTAAACAGGGAAGCTGAAAAAATAGGGTTTACAATAGATGAGGCAATTGTTAAAGAACATATGGAAATTGCCAAGACTACTGATTATATGGGTAGAGCGATACTTGCGTATAAACAGCTTCAAGGTATAAATTTTAGAGAGATTTTTGAAAAAGTAAATAAAGTCGATGAAGCATTAAAAGATGATTATACAAACGAGTTTAAAAAATGTGATTACAAGACAAAAAATAGATATAGAAACTATATTATAAAACTTGCTAAAAAGTATAATTTTTCAGAAGTATATGTTGCTAAAAAGGCTGTTGAATGTTCTAAAAAATATAAAAAACATGTAGGATTTTTCTTAATAGGTGAAGACAGATATTTATTAAAAAAGGAATTAGGAAAGCCTTATATTTGGAATATATTAGAATTAAAAGTATTTGATAATATTAAATCTTTTATTTATATACTTGGAATAACTATATTAGCATTAGAGTTTTCAGTAATAACTACTGCATATACATCAGTATTTTTAGAAGATTGGAAGACAATTATTGCAGGAATTTTTATATTTATATTCTATTTTGAAATATTTGAAAAAATAATAAATTACGCAATACGAAAATTTATGATACCTGAAACATTGCCACGATTTGATTTTGCAAAAACAGTAGATAGTAAATATCCAACTTATGTTGTAATGCCAACAATTATATCATCTATTGAAAAACTTGATAATATGATTGAGAAGATGGAAGTTACATATCTTGCAAATAGAAGTGAGAATATGTACTATATGCTAGTTGGTGACTGTATGTCTAGTGATAAACAGGAAATAGATATCGATAATAGAATATTACAGTATGCAAAAAATAAATTAGATGCGTTAAATGCCAAATATCCATCTAAACATGTGTTATTTAATTTTATGTATAGAAAACGTATTTATTCCAAAAGTGAAAATTGCTATATGGGTTGGGAGAGAAAAAGAGGCGCTCTTATACATTTTAATAAAATTGTACTAGGTGAGATAAAAGGTGATGAGATTGATAAGATAGCAACTCTTACATATAAAGATATAGTTAATGCAAGATATGCAATAACAGTAGATGAAGATACACAGCTATCCCTAAATACTGCAAAAGATTTGGTAGCTATAATTGCTCATCCTCTTAATGTACCAGTATTAAGTAAAAATGGTAAAATTATAAAAAAAGGATATGGAATTATACAACCAGCAGTTGGATTAGATGTGGAAGCTGCTAATAAATCTATATTTTCAAAAATATTTGGTGGATTTGGTGGTTTAGATATATATACAACAGCGGTTTCAAACGTGTATCAAGATGTGTTTGGTGAAGCAATTTTTTGTGGTAAAGGAGTATATGATATTGCTTTATTTGAAAAATTAGTTTCAAAAGAAATTCCAGAAAATTTAGTGTTAAGTCATGATTTATTAGAAGGTTCTATAATAAGGGCAGGACTTGCATCTGATATAGAATTACAAGATGGTTTTCCAAACAATTATATAGCTTATATGAAAAGAAATCATAGATGGTATAGGGGAGACATGCAAATAATAAGATGGTTAATTAGTCCATTTTCAAAGCTTAATTTCTTATCAAAATGGAAAATTTTTGATAATTTAAGAAGACCAATGTTAGATGTGTTTGGTTTAATTGCAATTATATTATCATTATTTGTGTCGGAAAAACTCTTTATTACTACAACAATTGCAGTATTTTGTACAATAAATTTTGGAAATATACTATCTATAATAGATATAATATTATTTGGTAAAATAAGACATACAAAAGAGTTACAATATATACCAATTATTCATGGAATTGATGCGGACTTCCTTACAATGTGTTTTAATTTTATTACAATGCCATATAAAGCGTATATTTGTATTTCAGCATTCATTACTTCTTTGTATAGAATGCTTATATCTCATAAAAAATTACTTCAATGGACTACTGCTGAAGTATTAGAAAAAAACTCAAAGGATAGCTTATCATATTATTTTTCTAGTATGTTATTTAATGTAATTTTGGGAATTATAATAATACTTATACCAACTAATTACTTATCACATGATATAAGATATTATGAAATATTTAAAAACTTTATTGGTATTTCATTTATAGTAGCTCCAATGTTTGCGTATTTACTTGGAAAAGATCATTTAGTTGGAAGGCATGAGAAATTAACAAAAAGTCAAGATGAAGAAATAATAGAAGTAGCAAAAAGAACTTGGGTATTTTTTGATACTATGATGACAAAAATTAATAATTATCTGCCAACTGATAATTTTCAAGAAAATAGAAGGTACAAAATTGCAAATAGAACATCTTCTACAAATATTGGTTTTGGAATGCTTGCAATAATTAATGCTTATGATTTAAAATTTATAGATAAAATCACAGCTATACAAAAATTAAGTAATGTATTTGAAACTGTTGAAAAACTTGAAAAATGGAATGGTCATTTATATAACTGGTATAATATAAAGACTTTAGAACCATTAAGACCTAGATTTGTCTCAACTGTCGATAGTGGTAATTTTGTTGCTTCACTATATGTAGTAAAACAATTTTTACTAGATTTTAAGGACTCATCTTTATTTAACAGCAGGGAACATATAATTGATGGAACAGAAGAACAAGTTGATAAATTATTGGAAGTTACTGAAAAATTAATAGATGAAACTGATTTTAAAGAATTATACGATATGTCAAGAAATTTATTTACGATAGGTTATAATCAAGAAGAGGGAAAACTTGTTAATAGTTATTATGATATGCTAATGTCTGAGAATAGAACTACCAGCCTTATAGCTATTGCCTCACGTCAGGTTACTTCAAAGCATTGGTTTGCGCTTGCTAGAAATCTAGTAAGAGTTGATGGATATAAAGGTCTTATGTCTTGGAGTGGAACAGCATTTGAATATTTTATGCCATATCTATTTACAAAGTCATATGATCATACTTTAATTGATCAATCATTGTTTTTTACTAAATATAGTCAGATAAAGTATGCAAGACAAAATACTCCAATTTGGGGAATATCAGAAGCTGCATATGCTATAAAGGATAATGAGTTAAATTATCAGTATAAAGCATTTGGAATTCCTTGGCTTGGACTAAAAAGAGGACTTAATAATTACATGGTAGTATCACCATATGCCTCTTTACTTATGCTAGAATTTTCACCACAAGATGTGTATAAAAATATGCAGGTTATGAAAAAAATTGGAATGTATTCATCATATGGTTTTTATGAATCGATAGATTATACTAAGGAGCATATCGATACAAACGCCAAAAATGAGATTATAAAAACATATATGGCACATCACCAAGGTATGATTTTATGTTCAATTAATAATTATATAAATAATGGAATTATTAAAACTAGATTTCATGCAAATGAAAATATTAGAGCTTGTGAACTATTGCTAAAAGAAAGAGAAAGAATGACTGCAAAAATTAAAAAACGTGTAAGCGATAAATATAATGTATTTAAACAGAAAAATGTTAGTAAATATACTCCATATGTTGGTTGTAGTTATGCAGAAAAAAAATATGCAGAGCAAATACCTGATTTTAAACAAGAGCTTAAAATTGCATTACTAAAAGGTTCTAATTTATCTGCTATAATAACAAATAATGGAGCAAGTTACTTAAGATATAAAGATAAAATATTAAATAAACAAAGATATACTGATATCAAAACTAGTGGAAATTATTTATATATTACTGATAAGACAAATGGAAAGAGAATTAATCTAACTGATACTGATATATTAAGTAATACTAATAAATTTGCCAACAAGTGTGTTTGGAATAGTAGTTTAAATGAAGTAGAATGCTATATTGAAGATGATGAATTAGAAATAACAACAACAGTATTTTTATCACCAGAATATAGTATGGAAGTAAAGAAAGTTAGTATGTACAATAATAGTAATGTAAGAAGAGAAATATTAATAAATACTTATGTTGAACCTGCTATGACTGATTATATGACAAATGTTGTACATCCGTCTTTTAGTAATTTACAAATAGAAACATATTATGATGAACAGCTTGATGCAATAATTGCAAGTAAAAGAAAGAAGACAGAAGAGGACACTGATTTGTATGTATATTCTAAGTTGTTAGGAATAGACTTAGAAAAGGATGTTGAAACTGAAAAAATGAAAATTGTAAATGAACCTGACAAAGCTTATGATGCAGATGTAGTAAAATATCCATTATGGCCAATACTTTCATATAGGGCAACAATAATACTTGATCCCTATGAGAGACAAGAGTTTTACTATGTAATTGGTATTAGTGAAAATAAATATAAGATGACAAATGCACTTGTAAATCTAGATAAAGAAACAATAGAAAATCATTATAAGATTACAAATGAATTAAATAGTATTGTTGCAAGATATTTAAGATTAGTACCAGGTAGAGCAGATAGATATAACGATATTATAAGAGATGTATTATTTAATAAGACACAAGTTGACACTAATAAGTTCTGGGATAGCAGACTTAGTCAATCTTTATTATGGAAATATTCTATATCAGGTGATTTACCAATAATACTTGTATATATAAATAAAATAGAAAATGCAGGCATAATTTCAGAAGTTATAAATTTTATGGATTATGTAAAAAATAGAAAAATAGATCTGGACATAGTGGTTTTAGTTGATGAGAACCCAAAAGACAATGGACCAATTATGAAGTTTATTAAAACAAGATTAGATAGAGCAGTATATATGGAGCATACAAAGGGTAATATATATGTTTTAAATGTTAATATCCTAAATCAAGATGAAAGAAACGTATTGTCATTCTTATCAAAACGATATATACAAGATGTAAGTGAATTTTTATGTCCAGAAGATGAAATTACAACTGATGATGATGTAAATTATGAAGGTATTAACTAGGAGGAGAGGTATAAATGATAATTGATGAAATTAAGGATTTAATTGCATATAATTCATATGGTGGCTTTAATCAGTCAGGTAATGAATATCATATTCTAAATACTTCAACACCTCTACCTTGGTGTAATGTAATGGCAAATGAAAACTTTGGTACCATAATATCAAATTATGGTACTGTATATACATATTACAAAAATAGCAGAGAATTTAAAATTACAGAGTGGTGTAATGATTGGATTACTTTTACACCTGGTGAGAAGTTTACTGGTATATTTGAAAGAGATTATAACGTTATATATGGTTTTGGCTATACTAAGATTGTTGAAGAAACTGACGATATACGAAAAAATATGGATATATTTATACCTGTACATGATAATTTAAAGGTACAAAATATAACTCTTGAAAATATTTATGGTGATGAAAAAGAATTTGAAATTGAGTATTCTTTAATACCAGTACTCGGAGTAGCAAAAGAGGCAAATTCTGATTACATTTTATGTAGAGAATATGATGGCGTAATGGAGTTTAAAAATCCATATAGTTTAGAATTTTCAAATTGTACAGCTTTTATAAAACTTGTAAGTGGAACAGATAACTTTAGTTATACTTATAATGAGACTAATTATAGTTTAAAAATAAAGGGGAAATTGAAATCAGGAGAAATTGCAAAGTTTGCTATAATACTTCGGTTGTACAGAGTTTGCCGATACTGGTATAAAAGAGATTATAGAAAAATACAGTAGTATTGAAGTTATAGAAAAAGAATATAGTCATGTAGTAGAATATTGGAAGAAAAAAGTTGTAAGGAATTTTAATACAGGGGATAAATATATTGATATTATGGCAAATGGCTGGCTTTTATACCAAACAATAGTATGCAGACTTTTTGCAAAGTCAGGTTTTTATCAATCTGGTGGAGCAGTTGGATTTAGAGATCAATTGCAAGATACTTTAGCTTTAATATCAAGTTGGCCTGAAAAGACTAGAAGTCAGCTTATACTTAATGCAAGTAAACAATTTGAAAAAGGTGATGTTCTTCATTGGTGGCACGAACATAATGGTGCAGGTATTAGAACATATTTTAGTGACGATTATTTATGGCTACCATATGTTTTGTCTGAATATGTAGAGAGAACAAAAGATTATTCTATACTTGAAGTAAAAACAAAATATTTGGAAGACAAGGATATGAATGGCAAAAGAGAGTATTATGATGTATTTAATAGTATTGAAAAAGAAGACACTGTATATGAACATGCAAAAAAAACTATTTTATATGGACTTTCTAGGGTAAATGAAGATAATGGACTACTAGATATTGGTGATGGTGATTGGAACGATGGTTTTAGCAATATTCGTGGGCAGTCTGTGTGGCTAACTTTCTTTATGATGAATGTACTTGAAAGATTTGCTAAAGTTGCAAATTATGTAAAAGATTATGAAATGGAAAGGACTTGTGAGAAAAAAAGACATATACTAAAACATAGTGTACTTGAAAATGCTTGGGATAAAGATCATTTTGTAAGGGCATATTTTGAAAATGGTGATGTTTTAGGGGCATATTCTAATGAAGAATGCAAGATAGACTTGATTTCACAAGCTTGGGCTGTTATTGCAATGAAAGATTATCCTGATGTTAAAGAAGAACTAAAAATGTCACTTGAGAGTGCAGATAAATATTTAGTTGATAGAGAAAATATGATAGTAAAACTTCTTTACCCAGCTTTTGATAAACCAAAAAATAATCCTGGTTATATTAAGGCATATGTACCTGGTATTAGAGAAAATGGAGGGCAGTACACTCACGCATCTACTTGGCTTGCTAAGGCATACTTTGAGATGGGAGAAAAGGAAAAGGCAATAGAGGTGTTAAAACTTATAAATCCAATTTATCATAGTGATTCAAAAGAACACACCGATACATATATGGTTGAACCATTTGTTGTTGCAGCTGATGTGTATTCTAACCCTGACCATGTTGGTAGAGGAGGTTGGACGTGGTACACTGGTTCTGCTGGCTGGATGTATAAAATAATAGAGGATTATTTAGGAAGTTAAAAATAGGAATAAAAAAATGTTAAAAAAGTAAAAAATCATTAAAATTAACTATTTCGATGATTTTTTACTTTTTAAATTTACAGTTTATTAACTAAAAATTCATTGTTAAAAATGTTAAAAAGAATGTCCTTTCATTGGTATTTTTAAAAGCATAATTTATAGCATAATTTCTTAATGCATCAATTTTTGTATAGCATATTATCTTAATTGCTTCATCTTTTGTTAAATAGCGTCCCAAAGCACCTGTAATTTTTTCTATAACAGATATATTATCTTCTATAAGTAATCTTTCTATAAGTTGTTCTCTGTGAGCATGCCCCGTAGCAAATTCACGAATTAATGGATTTTTTGCATTTAGCAGTAAACTTGCATTAGCATCAAAATAGTCTTCTATTTTAAAATAAAATTTAAATATAATTTGACGAATATTTTCATTATTAAATTTAACATTATTTGCATACCTTAATAATAGTTTAATAAGTGCCTCTTTACTTGCATAAGGTATAGCGATATTTAAAATATCATTATTATTTGTAGATAGTAGAGTATCTGCATACTTTTTATTTAATTTTCTTTCTTGCAATAATTTTAAAAGGTCATCAAGTGGATTATCTTTATATTTACTAATCCTACGCTTTGTATTAGCAAGTGTAAATTCTATAATTTTCTCATCGGAGGCATATTTACATGCATAACGCCTTAGATATGTATAGTCAGTATAAACTAATTTATCTGCAATATCTTTAGAAATAGTATAGTTATTATCTTCAAACAGTTTTATTATAGTTGATACAATCATATAATTTTCATTAAGTGCTTGTTCTTGTAATATATTAATGTATTCTGGTATAAATTCTTCTTTGTAACCAATATGTTTTATAGCAAAATGAATTACTATACAATTTTTTGCATTAAGTAGTTTTTTGTAGTCATTTTCTTTTAATTTGTATTTTTCAATAGCAAACAGCATTTTATTTGCTATATTATTATCATCTATTGTAGATAATTTTTCAATAAAATCAATTACAGATTTTTGATCTTTAGAATATTCTTCGCAAAGAAATATATATGATTTTCTATCTATATATCTATTAGTAGAAATTGCAAGTGATAGTATATAAAAATCTTCTACTGTTTGTCCTAACTCCGTATAGTACATAGCCGCAATTATATCTTGGGGTATATAAGAATACCTAGTAAGTATTATGTCCTGTGCAGCTTTATCATTATCAGTATTATCTATTTGCTTACATATTCTTAGTAAATCTTTTAATATACTATTTTTTTTATTAATATCATCTTCCAAATTATAACTATTTACTAATGTTTCAATTTTATTTATTTCTAGTGGTGCTTTAGACTTTTCTAAATACGATAATAATTCCTCTCTTAATTCACCTTCAGAACTACATCTTTTTATTAAACTCCGAAGTTTATCCTCTGAAATAACTGGTATTAATTTCTTTTTCATAGTCATCTCTCCTTATTTATTAAATTTAGGTTATTATTAAATTACATATACATTATAGTGTAGTAAGTTATAAATGTCAAGTAAAGTAAAATTAGTAGTTATTTATTATATGAAAAATATGACAGATTTTCAAATTACTTAGTCATTTGAAAATGCAAAAATCTATTATTAACTATTATATGTATAATGAAAAGAATAGTAATTTCTAAATATGTAAATTTAGCTATTGATTTTATGTAATTTTTAAAGTATAATAAACATTATTGATTGGAGAATTAATATGAAGGATAATAATAAACAGAGTCAAGAAAAAGGAAAATTGTATATTGTAGGAACTCCTATTGGAAACTTAGGAGATATTACATACAGAGCAGTAGAAACATTAAAGTTAGTTGATGTTATATTAGCAGAGGATACAAGACAAACATTAAAACTGCTTAATCATTTCGAAATACAAAAATCTATGATAAGCTATCACAGACATAACGAAGATGATAAAATTGAAAGGGTAGTGGAACTGTTAAATGAAGGAAAAAATATTGCTTTAGTATCTGATGCTGGTATGCCAGTAATATCTGATCCAGGTCAAAATCTTGTAAAGTATTTAACACAAAATAATTATACCATAGAAGTAATACCAGGGGTTACTGCTATTACAACTGCAGTTGTCAAAAGTAGTATGGATAGTACTAGATTTACGTTTGAAGGTTTTTTATCTGTAAACAAGAAGCAAAGAAAGGCAAAACTTGCCTCTTTAGTAGATGAGCCAAGAACAATGATTTTTTATGAAGCACCTCATAAAATACTTGATACTCTAAAAGCTATGTATGAATATTTTGGAAATAGAAATATATGTTTGTGTAGAGAACTTACAAAGATACATGAGGAATTTAGACATAGCACAATATTAAATGAAATAGCAAGGATTGAACAGGAAGGAATAAAAGGAGAGTTAGTACTAATTATAGAGGGGAGAATTGATAATGAAAATAAACAGCAAATAAATATTCAAAATATAGATATAGTAGGTCTTGTAACTTCTGAAATGAATAAAGGAATGAGCAAGAAGGAAGCAATAAAAAGTATTGCAAAAAAGTATAGTTTAAGCAAAAATGAAGTGTATAAACTGTGCTTAGATATAGAAGTAAAATAATTATTTGACATTTTATTAAAAATATGATATGATATGCAACATCTAAATTTTGGGAAATAGTTTAAAAATTTAAACTTAAGTTAGGAGGAGATATTATGGCAAATGTAGCTGATAAAAAAGAATTTAAGGTTGGAAATAATTCAAATTGCAATTCAGTAGTAGTAGAGAATGGAAAAGTCATAGAGGTATACTATAATTGCGATTATACAATTAAGGGAATCTATAATACTGGTGGACATTTTTGTTCATCAAGAGATGATGAGGAATTTTATAAAAATGCTATAGATATTCTTGATAGAATATTAAATGAAGATGAAAATGTGTTTACTGAAATTATTGATAGTATAAAATTGACAGATATAGATGTACTTGATATTTGTATGAGCATATTGAAAAATTATATATTAGAGTATAAAAATACTATTAATAAATTACAACAAAAAATCGATAATTTATCAGTTATGTATAAAAAATGTAGTGATGCTTTTTAACAGAAAAAATGCATAATTAAAAACTAATATGTATATTTGATTTTTCTTTAAATTAAAGTTTTTTATATTTATAAAAAGACTGACTTTACAAATGTAATTTCAGTCTATTTTTTGTAAAAAAAGTTAAAAAAATAACAAAAAACACTTGACAAAGCTACTAAATAGGAGTATTATATATGTATGTTAGCACTCATGTTGTTTAAGTGCTAAACAGGTGATATAATGGAATTAGATGAAAGAAAGAAAAAAATACTTGCTTCAGTAGTAGAAGATTATATTGTATCAGCAGAGCCTGTAGGTTCTAAAACATTGGTTGATAAATATGGACTAAGTTATAGTACAGCGACTATACGAAATGAAATGAAACTTTTAGAAGATAGTGGTTATTTAGAACAACCCCATGTATCAGCTGGAAGAGTACCATCTACTAAAGGTTATAGGTATTATGTAGATAATCTAATGAAAGAAAAAAAGCTTTCTATGTTAGATATAGATTATATAAATAATAGTATTTCAGGATATGGGGATACTGAAAAACTATTTGAACAAGCTGCTCAGACTATATCTAAAATATTGCTTAGACCTACTGTACTTACTTTAAAGACTGCAGATTTATTAGAAAGTATAAAAGTCTTGAAAATATCTGATAATATATTGCTAATTGTACTAATGTCACAAAATGGCATAGTAAAAGACACAATTGTAAAATTAACAAATACTGTTCCTGAAGAAATTGTTAATGAAATTAGTGGTATACTTAATCATAATTTAAATGGTACACCATTAGAAAAATTACATACTGCTTTAAATAGAGTAATTGAACAGGAGCTTTCTACATTTTCTATTGTACTTAATCAAATATGTGAGGGGCTAAGGCAAGAATTTACAAATGAAACTAAAAAATTAAATAGTAATGTAGAATCTATTTTAAGCCTTCCTGAATTTTCTGATATAGAGAAGGCAAAAAAATTTGTTAATATGCTATCAACAAAAGATACAATTGATATTGCTTTAGAAAAGGCAAAAAATCATAAACTAGGGATTATAATAGGGTCTGAGAGTCAAGATTATATATTAAATGATTATAGTATAATATCACTTGATGTAGAAACTGATGATGGACATGTTGGAAATTTGTCAGTAATAAGTCCTAAAAGAATTGATTATTCTAAAACAGTGTCTACTTTAAAATATATAAATGAAAAGCTAGAAGATAATTTACCCAGAAAAATGAAAGATAATGGAGGTAAGTATGGATAAAAAAAATGAAAATGACTTAAATAATATTACTGAAAATATGGATGATGAGAAAAATCTCAGTTCAGAAGAATTAATTGAAAAATTACGTAATGAAGTAGCAGAGCAAAAACAAAAAACAGATGAGTATTTTGAACATTTAAAACGAAATATGGCAGAATTTGACAATTTCAAAAAAAGAATAAGTAAAGAAAAAGAGATGCTATATACAACTATTACATCTGATTTAATATCAGATCTACTCCCTATTATAGATAATCTTGAAAAAGCATTAAACGCAGATTCTACTGACACTTCTTTTAAAAGTGGTATTGAAATGATACATACTCAAATAAAAGAGGTATTAAGCAAAATGGGAGTAGAGGAGATAGAGACAATAAATAAAGAATTTGATCCAATTTTACATGAAGCTGTAATGCATATAGAAGATGAAACTTATGGGGAAAAGCAAATAATTGAAGAATTTAGGAAAGGCTACAAAATAGGTGATAAAATAATACGTCATTCTATGGTAAAAGTAGCAAATTAATATGGTATTTGCTTAATTTATTTAAATTAAGTATATAATATAAATAACTTTGTTTTTTAGGAGGTATTATTATGTCAAAAGTTATAGGTATTGATTTAGGTACAACAAACTCTTGCGTATCAGTTATTGAAAATGGCGAACCAGTTGTTATACCTAATGCTGAAGGTGGAAGAACAACTCCATCAATAGTTGCATTTGCAAAAAATAGTGAAAGACTTGTAGGTCAAGTAGCAAAAAGACAGGCAGTTACAAATCATGATAGAACAGTAATTTCTATTAAAAGAGATATGGGAACTGATAAAAAAGTAAAAATAGATGATAAGGAGTATACTCCTCAAGAAATATCAGCAATGATATTACAAAAATTAAAAACAGATGCTGAAAATTATTTAGGACAAAAAGTAACTCAAGCAGTTATAACCGTTCCTGCATATTTTAGTGATTCTCAAAGACAAGCAACAAAAGACGCAGGAAGAATTGCAGGTCTTGAAGTTCTAAGAATTATAAACGAGCCTACTGCCGCTTCTCTTGCACATGGTTTTGATAAAGATGCTGAACAAAAAATCATGGTATATGATCTTGGTGGTGGTACATTTGATGTATCTATACTAGATATAGCAGATGGTGTATTTGAAGTTATGGCAACATCAGGAAATAATAAACTTGGTGGAGATGATTTTGATCAAAGAATTATAGATTTTCTTGTATCAGAATTTAAGAAAGATAATGGAATTGATCTTTCTACTGATAGTATGGCAATGCAAAGACTTAAAGAAGCTGCTGAAAAAGCTAAAATTGAACTTTCAGGTGTAATGCAAGCACAAATTAACTTACCATTTATAACAGCTGATTCAACTGGTCCAAAACACTTAGATATTACACTTACAAGATCAAAATTTGAAGAATTAATTTCAGATTTAGTAGAATCTACTGTTGATCCTGTTAATCAAGCAATGAAAGATAGTGGACTTACATTCGATAAAATTGATAAAATCTTGCTTGTTGGTGGTTCAACTAGAGTTCCATTAGTACAAGATACTGTAAAAAGAATTACAGGAAAAGAACCATATAAGGGAATTAACCCAGATGAATGTGTTGCAATTGGTGCTGCAATTCAAGGTGGTGTACTTACTGGTGAAGTAAAAGATTTAGTTTTACTTGATGTTACTCCATTATCACTTGGTATTGAAACTTATGGTGGTGTGTTTACAAAATTAATTGAAAGAAATACAACTATACCTACAAAGAAATCACAAATATTTAGTACTGCTGCAGATGGTCAAACATCAGTTGAAGTACACGTATTACAAGGTGAAAGAGAAATTGCATCATATAACAAAACTCTTGGAAGATTTAGTTTAACTGGAATTCCACCAGCTCCTAGAGGTGTACCTCAAATTGAAGTTACATTTGATATAGATGCTAATGGTATTGTTCATGTTACAGCTAAGGATATGGCAACAAATAACGAACAAAAGATTGCTATTACTGCTAGTACAAATCTAACAGAGGAAGAAATTCAAAATGCAGTTAAGGAAGCTGAAGCACATGCAGCAGAAGACAAGAAGAAAAAGGAAGAAGTTGAAGTTAGAAATAACGCAGACTCATTAGTTTATAACACTGAGAAAACATTAAAAGAATTAGAAGGTAAAATTTCAGATGAAGAAAAAGGAAAAGTTGAAGTTGAACTAGAAAATGTTAAGAAAGCATTAGAAGGAACTGATATTGATGCTATAAAATCTGCTTCAGAAAAGCTTACTCAAGTATTCTATGATATATCTTCAAAATTATACTCACAAGCAGCTCCACAAGATGGTGCAGCTGAAAATGCAAATAGTGATTCTAATGATTCAGATAACGTTGTACATGATGCAGACTATAAAGTGGAAGATGATAATAATAACAAGTAATGAATTATTTATAATATAATTATATAATAGGGTGGAAGATAAAAATACTTACCACCCTTAATTTAAAAGAAATCAGGAGGAAAAATTTGTGTCAGAATCAAAAGATTATTATGAGATACTTGGAGTATCTAAAGATGCAAGTGATGACGAATTAAAAAGAGCATATAGAAAACTTGCAAAAAAATATCACCCCGATGCAAATACTGGTGATAATAAAGCACAGGCTGAGGCAAAATTTAAAGAAGTAAATGAAGCATATAGTGTACTTTCTGATAGCACTAAACGTGCCCAATATGATAGATTTGGTTCAAATTTTGAGCAAGCAGGATTTGGCGGTGCGTCAGGTGCATATGGTGGTGGATTTGACTTTTCTGGATTTAGTGGCATGGGCGTAGATATTGATTTGGATGATATTTTAGGAAGTGTTTTTGGTGGTGGATTTGGTTCAAGTGCAAGGAAGAATGGTCCAGCAAAAGGTGCAGATCTAAGATATAACATGAGTATTTCATTTGAGGAGGCTGCATTTGGAACTACCAAAGATATTAATATAACTAGACATGAGAATTGTGATATATGTCATGGAACAGGTGCAAAACCTGGTACATTAAAAGTTACATGTGATAAGTGTGGTGGTAAAGGAAAAATCCAAGTTACTCAAAACACTATAATGGGTGCATTTGCTACTGTAAAAACATGTGATAAGTGCGGTGGTGAAGGAAAAATCACTCCTAATCCTTGTGAAAAATGTGGTGGCAAAGGTCAAGTAAGAAAGACCAAAAAAATTACAGTAAATATACCAGCGGGTATTGATAATGGTCAAGCTGTTTCACTTAGAGGTGAAGGCGATGTTGGTAAAAAGGGTGGACCATCAGGAGATATATTTGTTGTAGTAAACGTTGCACCTCATAAGATATTTAGGCGAAATGGATTTGATATATATGCAAATATAAAAGTACCTTATACTAAAATGGTTTTAGGTGGTACAGTAAAAGTTCCAACACTTGAAAATGACGAAGAACTAAATATACCAGCAGGAACACAGGCAGGTAGCAAGTTTAAAATTAGAGATAAGGGGATACCAAATATTCATGGTAGAGGAAGAGGATATATAGAGTATTCTGTTGATGTTGATATTCCAAAGAAAGTAACTGATGAGCAAAGACGCATACTTACAGAATATGCAAATATTACTGGTGAAGAGGTAAGTCCTAAGAAAAAAGGCTTTTTTGGATTATAATATAATTTGATGGTGAAAATCACCATCTTTTTTCTAATTTTTAATGTGCAAGGATAATATTAATTAATTTTAAAGGAGAAATATATGGCAAGAAGATTTATTGTAAAAAATAACGATATTTTAGAGATATCAGAAACTGTAATTGAAATTATTGGTAGTGAAGTAAAGCATATACAAGTACTAAGGCATAATATAAATGATAAAATTGTAGTAAATGAATATATATGCAAAATACTTGAAATGAAAAAAAATAGTATAGTACTTGAAAAATTAGAACTTGCACCAAAACAGGGGGAACCAAATATTGATATAACACTGTTTATGGCAATGTTAAAAGGCGATAAAATGGATTATGTTATTCAAAAATCAGTAGAACTTGGTGTTAAACATGTAGTACCATTTATTTCTAAAAATGTTGTTGTAAAACTAGATGAAAAGTCTAAGAAAAAAAGAATGGAAAAATTTCAAATAATTGCAAATGAAGCTTGTAAACAATGTGGTAGAACTGATAGCGTAGAAATATCAAGTATTATATCTTTTCAAGACCTTGTTATAAATACAAAAAATTATGAGAGTTGCATTATGGCATATGAAAAGGAAAGTAAAAGCTTAAAGAGTATTATGACAGAAATAAATGAAAAAGAAAAAATTCATAGTATAGCTTTAATTATAGGGGCAGAAGGTGGCTTTGATGAAACTGAATATACTAAATTATGTAATAAGGAAAATGTATATAGTGTAAGTCTTGGAAATAGAATACTTAGAGCTGAAACTGCCTCTTTAAATCTATTATCTATTATTCAATATGAGCTTGGGAATTAGTATGCATAAGTTCTTATTAAAAAATTGTAAATCAGCAGAATAATAAAGATAATTCAAATGATAAATATTCAGATAATGGATATATTTTAGATAGTGAACCAAATGTAGGTATAGAATTGTAAAAAGTCAGTTATACAATAGATAAAGAGGCAAAATCTGCCTCTTTATCTATTACTACTTTTATTTGTTTATTGCACAAATATTTAATTTTCCATTTTTTTCCATAATTTGCTTTTTTTTGTCTATTATGGTAAAATATATTTACATTAATATAATTGGAGAAATAATAAAATGAAGAAAGATATATCGTTATATATACATATACCATTTTGTGAAAGTAAATGCTATTATTGTGACTTTGCTTCATACTCAAATATTGATGAAAAAATTGAAAATTATATAGATTGTGTATGTATGGAAATATTGCAAAATGCAGAAATATTAAGTCAATATAATATACAGACTATATATTTTGGAGGTGGTACACCATCATATATTGATGCAAAGTATATAAAAAAAATAATGGATATAATTAGATTATTTTCAGATAATAATAATACAGATAATTTCTCAGAAGTTACAATTGAAGTAAATCCAAATAGTGTAACTAATGAGAAAATACAAACATACATTAAATCAGGAATAAATAGAATAAGTATAGGTCTTCAAAGCACGCATAATGACGTTTTAGAGTGTATAGGTAGAAAGCATAAGTATGAAGATTTTCTAAAGGTATTAGATATGTGTAAATCTAATAATTTAAATAACATCTCATTAGATATAATATACCCTTTACCAAATTTAGGCTTAAAAAAATTTTCGCAAACTATTGACACTATTTTAAAGCTAGGTAACACATATAATATACAACATATTTCTGTATATAATTTAGAAGTGCATCCAAAAACAAAAATGGAATTTTTGTTAAATGAAGGCTTTTTAGAATTAGTAGATGAAGAGGTAGAATATGAGATGAAAGAAATACTTGAAGAAAAATTAAATGAGAATAAATACAAAAAATATGAAGTATCAAATTTTGCAAAAGAAGGTTTTACTTCTAAACATAATATGAGATACTGGAAACAAGAACAATATATCGGATTTGGCATTTCTGCAGCTAGTTTTTTTGCTGGTACTAGATATACTAATACAAGTAATTTAAATGAGTATATAGATTGTATTAATAATGGAAAAAATACAGTTGTACAAAAAGATGAATTAGACAAAATGTCTCTTATAAAAGAGTATGTTATATTAAATTTAAGACTTGTTGATGGAATTAATGTGTCTAGTTTTTACACTAAGTTTAAAATAGACATATTTAATATATTTAATTATGAATTAACTGATTTAAAAGAAAAAGGGTTAATTGATATAGATAAAAATAAAGAAAATATACGCCTTACAAAACGAGGGTTTGAAGTAGCAAATATTGTATGGGAAAAATTTATATAGTTAAAAACATTTTATAAAATAAAATGTTTTTATAAAAAATAGAATTTTATATAATGTAATCACACACACATTATAAAATCAAAATAAAAAAAGAGGGGAATTTACTATGGAAAAATTTTTAATAATTGATGGAAATAGTATAATGAATAGAGCCTTCTATGGATTAGGTTCTGCAAGACTATTTTCAAAACAAGAAAATATACACACAAATGCATTGTATGGATTTTTAAATACTCTTTGGATGATACAAGAGAAAATATCACCAAATTATATAGCAGTTACGTTTGATTTACCAAGTCCTACTTTTAGGCATCAAATGTATGATGAATATAAAGGGACAAGAAAAGGAATGCCTGAAGAACTGGCAGAACAAATGCCCTATATAAAAAAATTACTAGAAGCAATGAATGTACCAATATACACAAAAGAAGGATATGAGGCTGATGATATACTAGGAACTGTTGCAAAAGAAAATTCTAAAAATGGTATTTTAACATATATATTAACAGGAGATAGAGATTCATATCAGTTAATATCTAATTTTACTACAATAGTTATGCCAAATTCAAAAGGCAAGAAAACAGAATATGATTTATACACACCAGAGCTTTTATTAGAAAAGAAAAATATAGAACCATATCAAGTAATTGAGGTTAAAGCCTTAATGGGTGATAGTGCTGATAATATACCAGGTGTATATGGCATAGGTGAAAAAACAGCATATTTGCTTATTGACAAATACAAAAATTTAGATGGTGTGTATGAGGCAATAACTAATGAGAAGATTGATGTATCAGAAAATATAAAGAAAAAACTTATATCAGGAAAAGACAGTGCATATATGAGTAAAAAACTTGCAACTATTGATATAGATGTACCTATTGATATAGATTACAATAATGCAAAAGTAGATAAAGGAGTAAATAAGTTAGAATTATATAAATTATTTAATAAGTTAAACTTTGCAAAATTTATGGAAAAGTATGACTTTTCTGAGATAATTAATGATAGTAGCATTGAGGATAAAGTAACTATAAATTTTGAACAATTAAAATCTGTAAACAACATTTTTATAATAAATGATACTAATTTTCAAAGTTATGTAGAAGAGTTAAAAGATGTATTAAATAATGATAGCAAAGTTTCATATATACTAAATATTACCAATAAAAGTAATTTTTTATCACATAATGTCGTATGTGATAAAGATATACTAGCAGTATATTCAAGTAATAAAAATTCAATATATTTGTATTCTCTAAAAGAATTAAATGTTAATAACTTAACATGGTTATTTGAAACTTTTGCAAGCTCAAATGTAAATAAGTTAGGATATAATATAAAACAAGATATACTATACATTTTTAATAATTATAATATAGATGTATGTAATTTTTCTTTTGACATAATGATTGCTGAATATTTAAAGGATTCTAGTAAATCTACATATTTAATTGAAAATATCATAAAAGAAGACTATAATGTTTCATTTCTTAAATATGAAAATAGCAGTGAAAATACAATGCAAATGTCTATTTTTGATGTTTTTGAAAATAAAAATTCAGAAAAAAATTACAGTAAAGAAATACTTGATAATATATCACTTTACTTAAAATTTATATACTTATCACATGATACTATTATAGAACAATTAAAGGATACAGATATGTTAAAATTGTTTAATGAAATAGAAATGCCACTTGTTGAAACTTTGGCATCTATGGAACATACTGGTATGTATATTGACAAGAAAAAAATAGATGAATTTGATATTGAAATTACAAATAAACTGCAAGATTTAGAAAGAAAAATATACGAAATAGCAGGTGAGGAATTTAATATAAATTCTTCACAACAATTAGGAGATATATTATTTGAAAAATTAGGGTTGCCAAAATCTAAGAAAACCAAAAGTGGATATTCTACTAATAAAGAAGTACTTGAAGAATTAGAGGATAAACATGAAATTATACCTGTAATTTTAGATTATAGACAATTATCTAAATTAAAAAGTACTTATGTAGATTCATTAAAGGAAAGAATAGATAGCGATGGACGAATTCATACGACTTTTATGCAAACAGTTGCATCTACTGGTAGACTTAGTAGTATAGAACCAAATTTGCAAAATATACCAACTAGAACTGATATTGGTAAAAAAATACGTAGTTTCTTTGTTGGTGAAGACAATAATATTATAATAGATGCTGATTATAGTCAAATAGAACTTAGAGTACTTGCACATATATCAAGGGATGATGCTATGATAAAAGCTTTTGAAAATAATATAGATGTACATAAAGTTACAGCTTCACAAGTATTTAATGTCTCATTAGAAGAGGTAACATCAAAAATGCGTTCAGATGCAAAAGCTGTAAATTTTGGTATTGTGTATGGGATAAGTGAATTTGGACTTGCTAAAAATATAGGGTGTACAAGAAAAGAGGCAGCCGAATATATAGAAAATTATTTAAATAAATATAGTGGAATACAAGATTTTATGGAAAATGTAGTAATGGACGCTGTAAATACAGGATATGTTAGTACTATGTTTGGTAGGCGTAGATATATACCTGAAGTAAATGATACAAATAAAACTACTATACAGTTTGGGAAAAGAATAGCTATGAATACACCAATTCAGGGAACTGCAGCCGATATTATAAAGCTTGCTATGAATAAAATTTATTTTAAATTAAAAGAATTAAAACTAAAGTCAAAGCTTGTAATGCAGGTTCATGATGAACTACTTATAGAAACAGTACCAGATGAAATTCAAAAAGTAAAAGAGATAATGTATGATGCGATGGAAAATGTAATTTTATTAAAAGTTCCATTAGTAATTGATTTAAACGTAGGAAAAAGTTGGTTTGAAGCCAAGTAAGGACGGTGGGAATGAGATTAATAAGACATTCAATTAAATTATTATTTTTAATTTTTATAATATCAATTATTGCATATTTTGTAGGCATATATATACTTAAAACGTTTGTTTTCCCTCTTCATAATTTTGAAATAGTGAAAGAAGAGGCAAGTAAAAATGGACTTGACCCATATTTAATTATGGCAATTATAAAAACTGAAAGTGGTTTTAATACTAATGCAACCTCAAGTAAAGAGGCAAGAGGACTTATGCAAATAATGGATTCTACTGCAAAAGATGTAAATAATAGTATCAATTTAGTTGATGATATAGATACTTCTAATATTTATGATGCTAATATAAATATTGCATTAGGTTGCTCATATTTTGCTAAGTTACTTTCTAAGTATAATGGAAACTATTATTTAGCTATATGTGCATATAATGCTGGAATGGGAAATGTAGATAAGTGGATTGAAAGTAATATTGTTTCTAGCACATTAGCTGAATGTGATAATGTAGATATACCGTTTGGAGAAACAAAAAATTATTTGAAAAAAGTTATTAAGACATATTCAATGTATAGATTTTTGAATAAATGATAAAACTACAAATGTAATATACTTTTATATCTGTATTTTATTTAAAGCGGCTCTTTTAATATGAACAAAAAGCTACCTAATCAATTGTTGATGGTAGTTTTTTTATATTGATGTAAATTTACATAATATTGACATCTTTCAGTATTTATGATATAATACCTAAAACTAAATGAAGCTTAATTTTTAATAAAAGAGAGGAGAATAAAGGCATGAAAGAATTAATATTATATAATTCAAATGATTCTGTAGTTAATAATCAAAAAATAAGTGTATGTGAAGAGAAAATATTATTAAAACGAATAACTGAAGATATTGACAATTTTAAACTTACGGAACGAAAAATATGTGAAAAATTTTTTTTAAAAAGATATATATATAGTGTGATTACTAAAGATACGGGAGAATATATAAATGCTTATATAAGGAAAATCTTCATAACAACTGGAAGACGTGCAATTATTAAAAATTTTAAAATGGATTATAAGTTGGTTAATTCAAAACTTAGTGAAGTTTTTTCTAATCTTAATAATATTTATGTCACTTCAACTGGAGTATTAATAGGCTTTTGTAGTAGGTATATATTTATATGTATAAGTCCTACTGTATATGCAATTATTAATCGCAAGGTTATTATTGATGAGGAAGATTTTTGTATAAAAAGAATTAGCGATAGTTATATTGATATAGAAGTAGACTCTTATACCAGTGATGATGAATATAAAAGTTTTGATAAGTCAATTCCAATAAAATTTCAGTTTAATTTTTTTGATTCTGGTGAAAATATAATTGCAATACACAAAAGAGATGAAAAAGAAGATTACCAAAATGAAATCTTTTATGGCAGCCATATCAAGGAATGTTACATATCTAAGAAAATTCCTATAGACGATGTACCAAATGAAGTGTATTCGAATTTTGATATAAATTATGTCTACAAAAGTCATTATGATATTTATTCTATTACATACGGATTTGGACAGTTAGAAACAATAAGGGACGTTCCATAAATAAATGTTACAATTTTTATGTAAAGTTTCTAAC
>CAOKPF010000029.1 GCA_948470565.1 uncultured Clostridium sp. | reverse complement strand
AAGTTAGAAACTTTACATAAAAATTGTAACATTTATTTATGGAACGTCCCTTATAGGTAGAAAGATTGTATTAGATAGACCTATTGGTGGTGTAAGGAGTATAAAAGAGATATTAGATACTACAACTAGTGGACTTAATATATTTCTTGATATAGCAAGAAATATGGTTACCTGTACTGGTAGAATAAGCAAAAACTTTTATGTAAAAACACTTGTAGATAAATTAGAAGATATATACGTTGATATAGATGATGAGAAAAATTATATCTTTTTGTCTGATTACACTTTGGATTTACATGATGAAAATGAAGACGAAAAAAAGAGAAATATATACATACTTTTTATAAAGATATTCTCATATTATCTGCAAAAGAAATATAGCGGAAAATCTAAATTGTCAGTTAGATTAAAAAGTTTCGAATATCCAGAGGAATTTTATGTATTTCCAACCAACTTTATTAATTATATATGTAATTTCATAAATAGTGGGAAAATATATGAAATGAATTACGATTTTTATTTTGAAAGCTTATTAGATAAAATATATTCAATCGGAGAACATGCATATAATAACGATTTTAAATTAAAAACATATATAGAAAGAATATATAAAATTTCACCATTTGATGATGTAAAATATGTACTAGAAGAAGATGGGCTAGATTTGAAAAGACTTGGATATAAAGAAATTGAGGTAGATCAAATTTACTTAGAAAAGTACTTAAACAAATTAAAAGGAATGTATGGTAATTTAAAATCAAGTGAGAAATTTAATAAATATTTCCTTGAGTTTAATTTAAAGTTTTCAGTAGTAAAAAATTACATAATAGATAAAATGTATGTAAGTACTGGTGGTAAGTTACTAACGTTGGACAAATTTTTTAAAAATGCTAACAATAAAGAAACATTAGAAGTTATATACAATATATTTTCTGCTTGGCCATATGTAGAATTTGACAAAAGAATAATACGTAATGATAAACAAATAATGGTAGATTATATAACTAAAAAAATTGTATGTATACCAGAATGTAATTCAACATGGTTAAGTTTTGAAGAATTTGCAGATAAATATTTGACAAAATACACTTATATTGTAAATCTTATAAAAGGCAATTGGACTTTAGATGAAATTAAAAATGAGTACTTATCATATGGGGCAATCTGTCCTATATGTGGAATTTATTATAACAATAACAATAAAATAAGGTTAGAAAAATACACATGTACGAGATTACCAGATTGCGAAGAACTTGAAATTACTTCAAGTTTTATTACAAAAGAAGTATGTCCAGAATGTTATAGTGATGTGGCAATTATGGATATGGAAGACATAACAAAAATAGTTAAAGCTAGAGAGTCAGTATATAGCGATAAAATTGCATCTCATTATAGTTTTACTGAAGAGTATAACTTAAAAATATACACAGAATATATAAAATCAAAAATAGATGATAATACTTTAATGAACAATATTAAGAAACAGGATAAAAAAGTGATAGAGCAAGAGTTGTTTATACCAAAGAAATTAGTATTAGATGAAAATGAAAATCTTATTGGATATTTATATGATAAGGTTGATTTTTCTAAAATAAAACAAATTGACAAAGCTCATAACAAATTACAGTTAAAATGCTTAGAAAAACTTGCTAAGTATTGTGAAACACTTGAAGAAAACGGGTATACAATATATAGTTTTTGTAAAAATGGGCTGTTTGTAGACCCAAGGTATAAAGGTAAGTTGCAATTTGTAAATATAGATATGGTTAAAAAGGAAGAATGGCCTAAAGACGAAAATGTAAAGGCATATTTGATTAATACAATTAAATCAGTATTTAAAAATAATATATACCTAAAAACACTAAATTTTAAAAATTACATAAGAACAAGTAGCATTTCAAGTATAATATCTTCACTTGATATTTTAATTAATGAACTAAAATATTTTTGTCCTAAACATGAAATATTCCACAATGGAGAACATACCTTATGCCCATTATGCTATCCTAATATATATAAAATGCCTATTTTAAAAAATGAAGTATTTAGATACGAAATAAATGAGGGCAGTGAAGAGCTTTTTTCTGGTGGTGAGTCTAATATTTATAGATATGAAGACCATAAGCTTGCAAAGATTTTTAAAGCCAATGAAATAAATATAGATTTTAAGAAAGAAATATTAATTAGACTTGCAGGAAAGTATAAAGCTTTGAAGAATGCTAATATAAAAAATGTATTTTTTGGAATACCAGAGGCTGTTGTAATTGACGGTGATAATATAATAGTTGGGTATATACTTAATGAATTCCAAGATACGTATAATATTGTTTCATTAAGAGATGTAAAATTTTTGGAGAACAACAATATTACTCGGCAATTTATAATTGAAATTATGGTAACTGTGGGTAGAGGAATTGAATTTTTACATCAGATAGGAATATATTTTGGGGATTTAAATGGTTGCAATATACTATTTGATCTTAATAAAAATGTTTATTTCATTGATTTTGATGGAATGGGAGTAGATGACCTTGCACCAGTTTTCTTTAATTACGATTTCTGTGATCCTATTATAGATGAAACAGGAGCAATTTCACCAGAAAGCGATTGGTATTCTTATGCAGTTCAAGCATTTTATTATATGACACATACTCATCCATTCAATGGTTTATACTATGAAAATGGTATAAATTTAGAACAAGGTGTAAGAATGAAAAAAAGAATATCAGTGCTTGGAAATCATGGTGTTGAAATTCCTGCAATTGCTGAGCCTTGGGACTGGCTAGGTGAGAAGTTAATTTCGAAATTTCTTGCAATCTTTGAAACAGATTTAAGAGTAAGTCTGGTACAGGATATTAAGGAATTATTAACTAATGATGAAAGTTATGAGGAAACTTACCTTGATGAAGTTAAAACAGAAGTATCAGAAATTCAAGATATAGAAGATGAAGTTAATGATGAATATACAGAAGAATCCAAAACACCTGAAGTTGAAAAAGAAATTATTATACATGAGAATGGAAAGGAAATTAGGATAACTCCTATATTTAAAGATGAAAAGAGCAATTTATCAAAAGTTATATCAGAAAAAGTATATGTAACTTGCGATAATAGAATTGTAGCTTATGGAAATGCTGGAGGAGTTCTTGATTTTGATATTTCTAATGAGTGGGATCTTCCAGATAAATTAGTTGATAATGTTGGTCATATTGAAGATGTATATGTATTTTCTCTTTTTGCAGTTGCAGTATTTATTAAAAATGAACAAGATTTGACAGATGCATTTTTAATTTATGATAATGGAGAATACGTCATTTTTGAGAATATTTTAGCATATTGTATAGATGGAGAGAATATGTGTTATACTCAAGATGGCTATAAGGTATATGAAGTTAAGGTAAACAATAGCATTCCGCCAAAGCAACATGATATCAAAAAGATTTACACAGATGATTTAGAAATATTAAGTTTTCTTGTAAGGAATGGAAAAAGAATTGTTACATTAAATAAAGAGGCAGATGGTTCATGGCAAAGGATAAAAGGAAATAAAGAATTATTGTACTCATATAATACAGTATTGTCTGATACTCATAATACTAAAGTAAAAAACGATATACTATATGATGAAATATCTGGAAGTTGGTTAGTGCTAAACTTTGTTGAAGGAATTTCAACAATAATACAGCCTAATGGAGTAATAAATCAGATATGTATAGACTTTTATGCTTGTTATAAATCATATACGTATTTTGATAAGATATTGTATTATTCTGGTGATGGTAAGATACATGGGATAAATTTATTTACCCAAACGAGAAAGTCTTTTAGATGCGATGTAGCAAAACCTACATCTAGGATAAAGCGAATAATAGATAAGAAGGTAAATGGATTTGTAATTACGAATTCAGATGAATCTTATATTTATTCTTTAGTAAAGTAAAAAAATGGCAGTAAAGATCAAAAAAGATCTTTGCTGCTATTTTTGCTGTTTATAATATTGCTATGAAAGTAGATAATGTTGAACAATTTTTACATTTTCATAATAAAAAATTATTATTTTAATTTCCTTTATGTAATTATTTACAAAGTGGTTGTCTGCCAACACAGAAATTATCACATCTTCTATTTTGCAATTCAATAATAGGATTAGGTTCAACTTCATAACGATAATCCATGCAATTTCTAGAAATATATTTTTGAATAACATTATGACTAGGAACACAGTTTATATCACAGTTTGTCATTTTTTGGTATGTAAAGAAATCAAAGTCTAGAGGTAAACTATTTACATTTGCATAATCTTCTCTAACTTTTGTATTGTTTACAGTGTTACACAATATATTTCTTACATATTCTATATTTGGTCCAAGATGAACAAGTTCAGGAAATTCTCCACCTGGAATTATTTGTTGCCATTCCTTACCTTCATATTTTTTTAATAGACCTGCAGCACAATGTAGTTGTGCTACTTCCATTTCAAAGAACTTTTCCCATATACACTTAATATTTCTATCTGTTTCATCTTGCATACAAGAATAATACAAGAAACATTCAGTATATTCATGAAGTAAAAGATTTTCAAGCCAAGTTTGATTAGGATTTATAAGGCTTCCATATTCACTTACGTGCTGTTCTTCAACAAGCCCAATTTCCATATAAAGTTTTCTTCCAATATCAGAAGTATAGAACCCACCAACATTCATATAATAATTCATTGTTTGCTGTTCTGCCGCAGTAATAATATTTGCATGCAATTTTGTAATTAAATCAGCTTCTTGTGGAATATACCAATTAATAGAATCGTATGGATGTCTATGGTGTGAAATAGTAGGTCTTGCAGGCATTATTTCTGTATATCCACCAACTAGAGTTTCAGGACATACTCCATATTCCATTTCAAGTAAATTAGAATATCTATATAGATGATCAAAATCTTCTAATAGTGCAAAGTTTAAAGCATTCCTTACATTTTCGCAAGGTTCAGTTTTGGCAAGGTTAGCTGTAAGATCTACTGCTAACTGTTCATAAGATATAGTTGTTTCTAATATATTTTCATTTATAGGTTTTAAATTTTGTATAGTCATCTGTTGTTGTTTTTCAATTCTTCTAGTTAATGCAATTTCACGTCTTAGATCGTTGTTATTACAGTTCCTTGAAAATTGATGTGAAAACCAGTTAGCTTCAAACTCAGTACCATTCATAAGTATTATACGAGTTTTTGTATATGGATTTACATCGCACTTATTATATGACATTGGGTATATTCCACTCCAACATCTAAAGCAGTCTTCAAGTTTCATTGGACTTAATTCAAATGGATTCATTAAAAAATCACGCTCCTTAAGAATAATATATTAACAAAAATTGCATATATTCCAAAAAATATTAAATTTTATTTGCAAATATATATTTTTTGATATATAATCTGTATGTAAATTTGGAGGTAAAAATTGAGAGTACTAATTGTTGGTGACGTAGTAGGAAAAAGTGGTGTAAAAAAAATAAAAGAGAAAGTGCCTGATTTGATAAAAAATGAAGATATAGATTTTTGTATAATAAATGGTGAAAATGCTGCTAATGGCAAGGGAATTAGACTGGGAGAATATTATCAAATACTAAAATGTGGTGCAGATTGTATAACTATGGGAAATCATTTATATTACAGAAAAGAAATGGCAGAAGAGTATGCAAAATTACCAAGACTTGTAATTCCAGCTAATGTAACAGATATAGTTGGAAATAAAAGGGCATTAGTTAAGAAAAATAATATATTATTTGGAGTTATAAATGCTATAGGTAGAGCTGAAATGGGAGAGTTGTTTGAAAAAAATACTACTAATCCATTTACATGTGTAGATGAACAAATTAATATATTAAAAACAAAAGGGGCTGAATATATATTTGTTGATTTTCATGCAGAGGCTACGGCAGAAAAAATAGCTATGGGTTATTTTTTAGATGGAAAAGTAAATTGTATATTTGGAACACATACTCATGTTCAAACTGCTGATGAAACTATTTTTGAGAGTGGTACAGCATATATAACAGATATAGGTATGACAGGACCAAAAGACAGTGTTATTGGTTTAAAAAAGGAGCTAGCATTAAAAAGGTTTGTTAATAATGAATATGCAAGATATGAATGTAGTGAGAATGAAGCTATATTTAATGCTATGATAGTAGAATTTGATGATGAAACAAAGAAAGCTATTAGTATAAAAAGAATATATGAATAAATTTTATCTCTTTGGGTTTAATTCTCCGACGTTCATATCGTAACAAGTTAGGCAAAAATTACGTAGTTTTTATATAGAAAAGTTACTTGTAAAATAAGTAAAATTATAGTAAAATATATACATAAGAAAGAGAGTGGGAAACATGGAAAAAATAAAAATACCATATGGAGAATCTGACTTTAAAAAAATAAGGGAATAAAAATATGAATATATAGATAAAACGATGTATATAGAAAAGTTAGAAAACTATATTAACTCAATATATGTACGTCCACGCAGATTTGGAAAATATATTTAATGCTATAATAGTAAAATTTTAGTAATAAATGTTTTTTGAAAGGATTTTTTTATGAAAGAGCAAAAAAATAGTAATAATGAGAAAGTAATTTTAATACAAGGTGCAATGGATATAGAAATAGAATATATTGTTAATTTATTAAAAGATAAAAATTTTATAAAAATTGGAGATTATGAGTTTTATGAAGGCAATTTTAAACCTAATATTGTTATAAATCAAGGAATTGCAGGTGCACATCAGGAAAATTTGCATATAGGAGATATTATTATAGGTGAAAAATGTTGTAATATCAATTCATATAAAATGCCAATAAAAAATAGAGAAGAAGGCTCTAATCCATTTGAGTGGGAATTAAGTAAGCGTGCTAAAGAGGTACAATATGCTGATAAAAAATTAGTTAATATTATTGAAAATAGTATTAGACATAAATCAGATAAAAAAGTATGCAGAGGAACTTTGGGAAGTGGTGATGTATTTAATAGGGAATACGATAGAATTATTTGGTTAAACAAAACGTTTGGTAATTTGTGTGAAGATATGGAAAGTATAGGAACTTATTCAGTGTGTAATAAATTTAATATATCATGTATAGGAATTAGAATAATATCTAATAATGAATTATTACTAGAAGAGTTAGATAAAAATCAAGCATTAATACTTCAGAAAATACTAATAAATATATTAGATGATATTACTAATTAGTTGTAGAGGTATATATATCTTTTGTAATTTCATGATTTTTTATGTAATTTGACAATGCACTAATGCTATGATATAATTGATTAAACTTTTTTGTATGTGATTTATTAATATTAAATTTTATGATTAAATAAGGAGGGCTTTTATGAGGTTTGCAATATTTAGTGATATACATGGCAATATTTTTGCATTAAAAGCATGTTTTGAAAAACTAAACGAGCTTAGCGTAGACAGAATTATATGGTGTGGTGACTATATTACAGATATTCCTAGATCACATGAGGTTATTGAATTTATAAAAAGTGCAATAAGTAAGTATACAAGTTATATCATAAAAGGAAATAGAGAAGATTATATTATAGAGTATAATAAGTCTAAAGATAATACTTGGACAATGGAAAACAATAATGGACCATTGTTGTGTGCATATAATGAGTTAGATGATGAGGATATAAAATTTATATCAAATCTTCCTAATGAATATATAATTGACATTCCAAATATACCTAAAATTTATGTAAGTCATAAAATAAACTATGACATGGATAAGAAGTATAGGTATAAGATTTTTGGTCATTCACATAAAAGATGCAGTTTTGTTAAAGATACTGTGGTATATATAAATCCTGGTTCACTTGGAATTCCGACAAATGGAAATGCTGGAGCTGACTTTTCTATTTTAGAATTAGATGGAAATAATTATAATATAGAAGATTATCATGTACAATATGATATATTAGAACCAATACAAGCAATAAAAAATAGTATAATATATAAAACTAGAATAAAATGGGGCAGTGCTTTGATAAAGTCTATTTGTACAGGAAGTGATTATATACAAATTTATATAGAAAAAGTACTACAAATTGCAAGGGAACGTGAAGAAAATTTGGGAAATATACCTATGAGTATATGGGACAAGGCAAGCAAAGGTTTAAATCTATAATAAACTAATTTAAATATTATAAAAAGTACGCTATTATGTAATTTTAATTATATGTATTAATTATTATATAATAGGGTATTTTTTATTTAGGAAATTTTCTTCTTGAATAAAAAAATATAAAGAACAAATGTTTATAAAAAACTATTGATTTTTAATAAAATGTGATATATAATATATTAAAATAGGAGAGGAATTAATATGAAAAAAAGTATAGATTTGATAATAGAAAAGCTGGGTTATAACGAGTCATACCAATTATATTATTATAACGATTTGTACACAAATAAAAAAATAAATATATCATTACAAATGAAAAAAAATATAAAAGATATCAAACCATATGCTTTTTATTGTATAGATAATAAGCCATTTATTTTATTTTTTACTAATATAGAAAATGCAGAGCAAAGAGAAGATATTAATAAAAAAATATGGAATATGCAAATACCAGTAGTTATTTATGATAATTTAGATAGTATAAAAATATTTAATGGTAGTGATTTAGATTTTAAAGAAAAAGAATTATTTTTAATACAAGAAATTAGATTTAATGATATAAATAAAGAAGATGATTTTTCTTATTGGAATATAAATACTAAAAGTTTTTGGAATAAATACGAAAAAATATATAAAAATAAAAAATTAAATGAATTAATGTTAGAAAATATTAAGTATATAACAGACAAACTAAAGAAAAAATATAATTTAAATTTTGCTACTAAATTAATTTTAAGGGTTATTTTTATAAGATTTTTGATTGATAAGGGAATAGATATATGCTATGATGGTTTTTCAAATAATATTAAACAGTCACAACAAAGATTAATTGATATATCAAAAGATAAAAAAGAACTATATAAATTATTTTCATATTTAAAGGAAAAATTTAATGGAAATTTGTTTGAATTAAACGATGAATTAAGTGATGCTAATTTAGTAAAAGATGTATTTATACTAATTTCAGACTTTTTATCAGGAACAGAGGTATTATGGACAGGACAAAAATCATTTTTCCCAATGTATGATTTTGATGTAATACCAGTATCTTTAATTAGTAATATATATGAAATATTATTAGGGAAGGAAAAACAACAAGATGATAAAGCATTTTATACACCTGATTATTTAGCTAAATTTGTAGTAAAGCAGGCGATTGCTGAAAGAAAAATAGGACAAGAATTACTAATTTTAGATCCTGCCTGTGGTTCAGGGATATTTCTTGAAGAATGTTTTAGGAATATTTTAGAAGCGAATTTAGATAATGATGGGGATATAAGTGATAATGATAAGATTAATAGATTACTATGTAATAATATATTTGGAGTAGATATAAATAAAGAGGCTATAGATGTAACTGTATTTTCGTTATATTTAACAATTATGGATTATAAAAATCCTAAGACTTTACAAAATTATAAGTTTCCCAATTTAGAAAATAATTTATTTGTACTAGACTTTTTTGATGAAAGGTTAGATGAAAAATTATTAGATAAAAAATTTGACTTAATTATTGGTAATCCACCATGGGGAGCTTTAGATGGAAAACATATTGAATACTGCAAACAAAATAATTTACCAATATTAAGAAAAGAAATAAGTAGAAGTTTTATTTTCAAAGTAAAACAGTTATGTAATACTAATACGAGATGTTGTTTGGTAATACCTTCTACACTTTTGTATAAAAAATCATTACCAGCAGTAAAAACTAGAGAAATTTTGTTAAAAGAAACAAAAATTGAAAAGTTAATTGAGATGTCAGCTGTAAGAAAATTGATATTTAAAAATGCAATTGCACCAACTAGTATTATAATTTTTAGAAAAGATGGAAATGAATATATAGAAAATAATATAAAATATATCAGTTTTAAGCCTAATATATTTTTTGAGCTTTTTAATATTATTGCAGTGGAAAAAAATGATATAAAATTTGTTTCACAAAAATTTTTGTTAGAAAATGATTGGGCTTGGAAAACTATACTATATGGAACAAGTTATGATATAAAAATAATACAGGACTTAAAAAGAAACTACAATACACTAGAAAAAATTATAAAAGAAAAGAATTTTATACAGCAAACAGGAATAGCTATAAATAGTAAAGAAAAGGAAAAAAAAGATAGTAGACATTTTATTGGAATGAAGATACTAGATTCAAATAATGGAATAGAGGCTTTTAAAGTAGACACAAGTAATATGGAAATATTTGATAAGGAAAAAATACATAGGGTAAGAACTAAAGAACAGTTTGAACCACCATATTGTTTACTAAAAAAAGGAGTAGATATTGAAAATTATAAAATGAGGGCTGCATATACTGAAGAAAAAATGCTATATAAAGATGGTATTGATGGAATAAAAGCAAATATTGAAGATAAAGAGATATTACTTAATATAACAGGATTACTAAATTCATCTTTATATGCATATTTGAATTTTATGTTAGGTTCTTCAATAGGAGTAGAAAGAGAACAAAGATTTGTAAGTGAAATAAATGAGTTTCCATATATTTATAGAGAAAAAATTGTTAAGAAAGTAAATGAAATTCAAAATGAAAAGCAAAAATACACATTAATAAATATATCATATCAAGAAGAAATGATTAAGAATTTAGATGAAATTATATTAGAAGAATTTGGATTAAATAATAATGAATTTATTGATTATGCTTTAAATATTCAAATTCCATTAGTAAACAGTAAAAGAAATATTACTATGAGAACTGTAAAAATAGATGAAATGAAGCGTTACGCAAGCTATTTTGAACAATATTTTAAAAGCATTTTTAATAAATCAGGTAAATATATAAAGATAGTATTATATCCAAATATTAAAGGAATATATTCAGTATTTGAATTAATTATTAGTGATAATAGTGCTGATGAGGTAATAAACGTATATAATGATATTGAAGAGAACAAAGAGTTATTAACAAGATTTATGATAAATAAACATACAGATATGTTTTATCAAATAAAAAACGTAATAAACTTTGAAGAAAACTCTTTTTATATCATAAAAACAAATGAATTTAAAAATTGGCATCCTGCAATGGCTAAAATAGATTTAGCAGAAGTTATAGATGATATGCTTTCCGGAAACGGAGGCGATAAATAATGGGTGGTTTTAAAAATCAGAAATTAAATGAAATTGCAAAGAAAAATATATTTGAGGATATAATAGATTTTGTATTTGTATCATTAGATAATATGAAAACTGATTTATTACTTAAGAATAAAAAGCTAAAAAATAAAGAAGAAGAAATAAGAACTCACTTACTTGAACAGTATTTAAATAATGAGAGTTTTAGACAAAAAACAAAATTTGATGACTTGTTATTACTATTTAATGCTGAGGTTGCAGAAGGCTATAATGAAAAATCTGAAAAATATATTGGAAGAGTTGATATTAAAGTATATAGTATTAATACACTTATATCTGTTGGTAAAGATTATTATATAATAGAATGTAAACGATTAGATGGTTCTAAAAGATTAAATGAGGAATTCGTTACAGAGGGGATTAGTAGATTTGTATTAGATAAGCCTAAATATTCATCATTTAATCAAAAAAACATAATGTTAGGATTTGTTATAAAAAATATAGATATAGGAATGAATGTATGTAAAATAGATGATATACAAAATGAATATGAACGTATACATATTGCTGAAAGAATGTGTAAATGTAATAGGTTAATAGAAGAACATTATTTATATAAAACTAAATACTTATGTATGGGAAATTCAATAGAATTAAGTTATATGTTTTATAATTTATATGAAATAATAGAGTAAATATGAATATTGATTATACAAGCATTATATTTATTTAATAACTTTAGCTTAAAACGTGAACAAGTAATTACATTAGATAATAAAATATTAGTAAGGTGATATACATGAAAATATTTTTATCAAAATTTGCAAGGGGAATTATTGATTTGTATGGAGATGCTAAAAATATTTGCAAAAAAGATCCAGCTGTTAGTAATGTATTGTTTGTTATATTCATGTATCAAGGCTTTTTTGCTATTGTAAATCACAGAATAGCTCATTTTTTATACACATGTAGACTTTACTTTTTAGCAAGACTTATATCTCAAATATCTAGATTTGTTACTGGTATAGAGATACATCCAGGTGCAGTAATTGGAAATAGACTATTTATAGATCATGGTATGGGAACTGTTATAGGGGAGACTGCAATTATAGGAAATGACTGTACAATATATCATCAGGTAACACTTGGTGGAACAGGTAAAGAAAGTATAAAGAGGCATCCAACATTAAAGGATAATGTTATGGTGGGCGCAGGTAGTAAAGTACTTGGTAATATAATAATAGGGGAAAATGTAAAAATAGGTGCAAATTCAGTTGTATTAAAAGATGTTCCAGACAATGTAACAGTTGTTGGTATACCTGCAACAATTGTAAATAAAAATGGACTGTAAAAAAAGCCTATTTTGGAAAATATCTTAAAAAATCATTGAAAATACATATGTATTTTCAATGATTTTTTACAGTCCCTTTTTCTCATATTGATGTGCATTTATAATATTCTATATTTTTTCCTTTATTTTTTGTATAATTTCTGCTATCTTAGATGAATATACAATTTCTTCATCATTAACTTTTTCATCATTTGTCTCATTAGTATTATCTTCAATATATATATTATTCAATTCTGGCAATATTGTTGAATAGTTTGAGATTTTAGAAATATTTTCTTTAGAAGGACTAATCAAAGTCCAAAAATTTTTTCCTTTTCCATCTCCTAATACTACTTGTATACTGTTATAAGTTCCTTTATCCATGTCAAGTGACATGCTTTGTCTTTCACCATATGCAATTTTACCTATTTTTACACTAGTAGTGTAATCTTTGTTTTCAGTTTTTAATGTATCATTAGAAATATCTATAATATCTTTAACATTATCGTTTAATGAGCAAAATATTTCTTCATTGTCTGCTGCATTTTCTGTAATAGTTGAAATACGCTCTTCAAGTTTATTTGCAACCTTTAACTTTACTATTTTATCTGATATATTATCACTATTTGCAACAACATGTAATCTAAAAACATCTTCTTTATTTTTATTTGTATAACATAAATTAAATGTTATATATACATTTAAAAGCACAAAAGAAAATATAGCTATATATAACGGTTTTATATCTATTTTATTTAACATATAAATTATATTTTTTAAACTTTTTTTAATACTATTCAAATTAATCACCTAAAAATATTTTTTACCAAATCAGGAAAATAATACATAAAAAAATGCACTACTTTTGTAACAATTAAATATATAAAATCACAAATTGTAAGTATAAAAATTATGTCGCAAATATCTTTTGTAATTCTACAAAACAGTACAAAAATGTATAAAATTAGAAGTTGACGGGTAGGATTTTTAGTGATAAAATTTTAAGTGTAAGGGGGAACAAAAGATGAAAAAAATAAAGCTATGTTGTTTTACAGTAAATTCAACTCATGCTTGTATAATTGCAAACAATTTTATAACAAATGAACTAGAAAATTTTAAAGTAATATACATTAATGAAAGAAGCGAAAAAAGAAAAGTAAGGAATATGATAAACAAGTTTTATAAAAAAATGGAGGATAATATGTACTATACAGAATGGTTAAATGAAAAGATAACACATAATTATTCAGAAGAAAAATTTGTATTTGTTGTATATGGAAAAGAAGAGTTTGTAAGAAGAGTAAATAAATATTTAGAACTTACAGAGGCTGATGGATATGTTATAAATTGTTATGAAATTTTTGATGTACAAAACCCTAAAGTGATAATATCAGAACATGATTACTATATAAATACAACAGGAGTTGTAAGGAAAGAAAGACTAAAATAAAAGGAAGAGTGCCAAAATAGTAATAACTATTTTGGCACTCTTTATATATAAATGCGTAAGGAGAATTAGCAACTGTTAATCAAATATATAGCTGCCATTTATATTATATGGCTTAAGTTCACTGGGTAAGTTAATATCTGCGCCTATAATTGCCTCTTCCACATAACTAGCAGGTTTCCCTGTATTTGTTACAAGCGGAATATATGTATTACATCCAAGCTTTTTTAAATTACAAGCTTTTGTAGTAATATTTTTACAAGCAAGTCTTAAAAATATATGCTGTTTGTATTTATCTTCTACCGAAAGCTGAGATAAAATATTAACAGCACCCAATATTATCATCTCTTGTAAGCGCTTCTCTTTGTAAGATTCAGCATTGCAAATTCCTGCCTTTACTATTTCTTTTTTTAGTTCCCTTTTTAAAGCTTCATTTACTATCATTAATTAGTCCTCCTTAAAATTTTTTAAGTTGTTATGAAAAATTTCATTAGTATTTTATCATATTAAATTATTAATGTCAACTAAAAAATGAAAATTCTTTGAAATTAATAAAAGTTTGGTTTATAGTCATAAGTCCAAACACAAACTAATAAAAAAAATCTTGAAAAATGCTTGAAAAAAGTAACAAAAATATATAAAATATATATATACAATTTAGGAGGAGTATATATGAAAAACAATAAAGGTGTATCACTAGTAGTATTAGCTGTAATAATAGTAATAGCAGTGATATTAGCTTCAGTTGCAGTATTAAATGTAAATGATGGTATAAATGATGCCAAACTAGTACAGTTTGCAAGCGATTTAAAAACAGTCTCAGAAAGAGTAGAGGAGTATTATTATTTAGATGGAAGTTTACCTATTATAGAAGACACAGTTATGACTAAGTCTGAGGTAATATCACTTGCAGGAGCTGGAAAGTATATACCAAATCTTGAAAATGAAATAGCAGATAATAAAGATACAGATGTATCTTTTTATAAAGTAGATTTACAAAAATTGGATATTAATAGCTCTATATATGGTATTGGTAACTCTAATAATGATTATTACGTTGTTTCTGATAATATGAATGTGTATTATATAAAAGGATTTGAAGTAGGTAATGATAGTTATTTTTCTCTATCTTCAAAATTAACATTAGTTACAAAAATAGAAAATAATCAGATAAGTACATATGGTTTGCAAACTAATGAAACAGTAAGTGGAGTTACTGTAAAAAAGGCTTCCAAGAATTGGACTAATAAACTTGGAATTTTAATACAAGCTTCAATTGGTGATGGAGAGGAATTATATTTAGATATACCACAAGTGGGTGAGAAAAAAATAGCAACAAAAAATGGTGTAAATAGTTTTAATATAGAAGAGTTTTCAGATGTAATACAAATTAGTAATGAGGAAATAGAAAAATTTAATAATTTAGCTCAAGAAGAAAAAATTATACATGTAGTAAAAAAGAAAAATGGGGGAGAGAGTGCTAAAATTTTAGTAAATTTGAAAAACTATGAAACTGTTACTCCTAGTAGTTCAGATACACTTGAGATAACGTCTAATGAAAATGATAATAAAATTACATTTGGAGTATCTGATAATTTAAGTGGTATAAAAGAAGTAAAATATGAATATTTGAAAAAATATGATGAAAATGCGGATATTATTAGTTTGTATACAACAGATAGTTTAGATAGAGAATATTTACTAGAACATGGTAAAAAAAGTACAAAAATTGTGGATGGAAAAGTAGAAATAGCTTTACCTAAAAATATAAAAGCTATACAGGGATTAGTAATAGATAAAGCCGGAAATATGACTAATTTTAGCATTGATAATACAACTCTTCCAATTTATGTTGAACTAGTACCAGAGATATTATCACTAAATAGTGCAAAATTTAAACTTAACATAAATAGTGATAATGGCGTAAGTCTAGTAAAAACATATTTAAGCATTAATAATGGAGAGTATGGGCAGGAGAAAGTATATGAAGTAAATACTAATGATAATAAAGTGTATATAAATAGTAACGATTATATGGAAATTACAGGTGCAACAGAGAGTATAAAGATAAAAGTAGAGGTAATAGATAACTTAAACAATAAAAAAGAAACTATTGTCAAAGAATTTAGTAATAAGGACAAAGCGATTAATGGACTTGGAATAGATACTATTGCAACAGTATCAAAGACAGTAAATGGTGCAGCACCAACATATGCTAATCCAATTGTTCCTGTTGGGTTTAAAGCTATAAATGTAGAAGGTGCATCTTGGGAAGATATTGATGGGTATAAACATGGATTAGTTATACAGGATAAAGATGATAATCAATTTGTCTGGGTACCAGTTGATGGAACAAATGTAAAATATGAAAAAAATTTAAGTTATGATAGTATAGATGAATTTGTAGGAGAGGTAAAAAATGATAACTTACCAGAAAATGTGAACTCTGAGACAGAACAAATCGAAAAATATGGCGGTTTTTATGTTGCAAGATACGAAGCTTGTGTACCTAAATATTCTGACTTTACAGATGGAACTAGTAATACTGAAAAAAATATAACAGACAAAAATGTAATTTTTAAATCTAATAATTATATTTGGAATAATATAAGCTATTTTAATGCTAAAACTGTTGCAGAAAATATGGTAAAAAATAATTATGTATGTTCAGGTATGATAACAGGAACACAATGGGATACAATTATATCTTGGTTTAAACATACAGGTATTAATATAACAAATAGTCTTGAATATGGTAACTATCCAAGTATTTTAAATGAAACAAAAGTACTTGAAAATGGTAAAATTAACAAAAGTGGAAGTAATGAGAATTGGAAAATAAATAATATATATGATATGGCAGGAAATACATGGGAATTTACGGCAGAGTCGTATAATAATAAAGCAATTGCTAGAGGTGGTAGTTATAAAAAGGAAGAAGAACTTGAAAGTGGAGATATTACAAATATAACTTATAGAAAGACACTTGATGCAAGTAAAACATATACTGATGTATCATTTAGAACAGTATTATATATAAAATAAAGTTTAAATTTATTTTATATATATATTACAATAATAGGAGGAAGATATGAGCCTTGATAAAAAACGAGGAATTTCGTTAGTAGTATTAACAATTACAATAGTAGTAACAGTAATACTTGCAACAGTTATAGTATTGCAGTCTTCAAATACTATAACAGATGCATTACTAGCAGATTTTACAAATCAAATTTCACAAATAGAAGATCAAACAAAAACATATTATTATCAAAATAATGAAGAGCCAGTAATTGGTGGAACGTCAAAAATGGATGCAGTAGAATTATTAAATATGGCAAATTTAGATACTGACACTAAGAATACATTTTTAAAAGAATTATCTGATAATGGTGATTATTCAGCTACATTTTATCAAATTGATTTAAATAAATTAGATTTAGACAATGTTCAAATGGGGCTAAAAAAAGAGGGATTAAATGATGTATATGTAGTTGCATATCCTTCACAAAATGTATATTATGTAAAAGGAATAAAGATTGACTCTGCAGTTCACTTTACAACTGTAAAAACTGTACAAAATACAGAGGTTGCAGCTCTTAGTGCAGAGAGTTCAAGTGAAGTATCAGTTACTAGTACATCATCAAAGTCAAATATAATAATAAGCAGACAAAATAATTCTAGTTGGACAAATATGTTAGGAATAAAATTGCAAGTGTTAATAAATGAGGGGGAAGAATTATACTTAAAACTACCAGGTATTGTTAGTGAAAAAAAAGTTAATACAACAAATGGAATAAATAATTACAACATAGAAAGTATAAGTGCTCTAGTAAATATTGCTAGTATGACAGATGATGAATTAAAAGAATTTGTAAATTTTTCTGAAGATATAAAAATACTAAAGGTGATAAAGAAAAAAGATGGTGTTATTTTGGAAAGTGCAGATACCAAGCTTGTAAAAAATGATTTTGTAGCACCTGTACTTGAAGAGGCACTTACAATAGCTTCAAATGAATATGATAATATTGCATATTTTAAAGTAGGTGACAGTGGCGGAAGTGGAATAAAAAGTGTAAAGTATGAATATTTAACAAAATTTGATGAAAATGGCATAGTACTAAATTATTTTGAAGGTATTTCGAATTTAGATGAAACATATTTAAAACAGAAGGGAAAAACTATTGCAGCTTCTAGTAATGGAAATGTACAAATAAAAATCCCAAAAGATATTGCATCAATACAAATGTTAATTGAAGATAATGCAGGTAATGTATCAATTTTTAAACAGTCAACTGTACAAGACATATTTATAGGTGCAACAAAGCAGTCTGTAAATTCACATGAAGCAATCTTTAAACTTGCAGTAAATACAACATATGGAGTAAGTTTACTAAAAACATATATAAGTTTAGATGGAGTAAATTATTCAAATGAAGTAGATTATACAGCAAGAGCGACATCGAATAATTTTCAAACTATATGTGGTGATTATATAGGGTTATCTGGTGTAAGAGATAAAGTATATATAAAAGTAGTTGTAACAGATAATAGAGCAATTGTATCAAATAGACAGACTGAAACACGAATATTTGCTTTTGATGTACAATAGAAATATATTTTGTAATTTTTGTTGACAAATTACAAAAATTGGTGTAAAATGTAAACATAATAATAGAAAATATATAGCCTAAAATTTTTAGGTTATATATTTTTGAGTGTATATGGAAAATGTATAGGAAAGGAAGAATTATATGAAAAATTTAAGAAATGTAGCTATTATAGCTCATGTTGATCATGGAAAAACAACACTTGTAGATTCATTATTAAAACAAAGTGGGACTTTTAGAGATAATGAGCATGTAGATGAACGTGTAATGGATTCAAACGATATTGAAAAAGAAAGAGGAATAACAATACTTTCTAAAAATACCGCGATAGATTATAATGGAGTAAAAATAAATATAGTTGATACTCCAGGACATGCTGATTTTGGTGGAGAGGTAGAACGTGTACTTAAGATGGTAGATGGAGTTGTACTTGTAGTTGATGCGTTTGATGGGCCTATGCCTCAAACTAGATTTGTACTTAGTAAAGCATTAGCATTAGATTTAGTACCAATTGTAGTTGTAAATAAAATTGATAGACCAGGTGCAAGACCAATAGAAGTTGTTGATGAAGTATTAGAGTTATTTATGGACTTAGATGCAAGTGATGAACAACTTGACTTTAAAGTTGTATATGCATCAGGTAAAAATGGGTTTGCTAAGTATTCATTAGATGAAGAAAATGATGATATGAAACCATTATTTGAAACAATACTAAATACAGTACCTGAACCAGATGGAAATAAAGAGGAACCTTTACAAATGCTTGTTACTAATATAGACTTTGATGAGTACACTGGTAGAGTGGGAATTGGTAGAATATCAAGAGGAACAATAAAAAATGGTCAGCAAGTTGCAGTATGCAAAAAAGATGGAAATGTTCAAAATATAAAAATTGGAAAGTTATTTACTTATGCTGGTCTTAATAGAGTTGAAACTGAAGAGGCTTATTGCGGTGACATAGTTGCAATACAAGGTTTAGAGGGAATAAATATAGGGGAGACCATAGCAGATCCTCAAAATCCAGAAGCATTAGAATTTGTAGATATAGATGAGCCAACTGTTTCAATGACATTTAGTGTAAACAACGGACCTTTTGCAGGAAAAGAAGGGAAATTTATTACATCAAGACATATAAGAGATAGATTGTATAAAGAACTTGAAACAAATGTATCACTAAGAGTAGAAGATACAGATGCGGCAGATAGTTTTAAAGTATCAGGTAGAGGAGAATTACACTTATCTATTCTAATTGAAAATATGAGAAGAGAAGGATTTGAATTATTAGTATCTCGTCCAACTGTTATTATAAAAGAAATAGATGGAGTAAAATGTGAACCTATTGAAGATTTAGTCATAGATGTTCCAGAAGAATTTGTTGGTGTAGTAATGGAGAAAATAGGTAACAGGAAAGGTGAAATGACTAATATGTGTGCGTCTAATTCTCAGATAGGTTTTTCAAGACTTGAGTTTAAAATACCAGCACGTGGACTTATTGGTTATAGAGGCGAATTTATGACTGATACTAAAGGGAATGGAATAATGAACCATATGTTTGCAGGTTATGAGCCATATAAAGGTGATTTAGTTACTCGTCAAAGAGGTGCTGTTATTGCTTTTGAACAAGGTAAAGCAACTGGGTATGGTCTTTTCCAAGCGCAAGAAAGATCAACATTATTTATAGAACCAGGAGAGGCAGTATATGTTGGAATGATTGTTGGTGAAAATTCAAGAAGTGATGATTTAACTATAAATGTATGTAAAGAGAAACATTTAACTAATACAAGAGCATCAGGAAGTGATGATGCATTAAAACTTGTTCCAGTTAAAAAAATGTCATTAGAGCAATCTTTAGAATTTATATCTGATGATGAATTAGTTGAAATTACACCTGAAAATATTCGTCTAAGAAAGAAAATACTAGATCCAACTCAAAGAAATAGACAAAGTAGAAAATAATTGTTAAGAAGTGAGAAAATCAGAAATTCTGAAAAATCACTTCTAAATTTTTAGGATAATAGAATATATGACTTGTAAGTGTAAATAAGTCATATAAAAAGCTTTGCTTTGCAAAGCAAAAATATATACAAAAAAGGAGTGTAACATTAATTACAAGTTACATTCCTTTTATACATAATTAATTTTTAATTATCAGCATTCAGCATATTTCCGTTTGTATTCCTCAAAAGGTTCAAGTGTATCTACATCAAGAACAATTTTCCCATTTTGTTTTATAAGACATAATTGTTCTTTTTTGTAATAGTTTGATATAGGTTCTAAGTTTTCAATTAATTCTTCTGGGATTTTTTTACCTGCTAATCCCTCATAACCTACGTCAATATAATAATTGTCAATTTTTACAACAGCAGTACATACTCTTTTTTCTAACTGCATTGTAATAAGCTGATCGGCTAATTTTGACATGGCAGGCATCGGATATGGTGTTGAATTAAAGAAATCTTTTATTTCAGATATTCTTTTTTTTACTTTGTTTGCTACATCTTGAATATTATTATTTTCATTTGCATATTTTTCTGCCTCATCAGGTGTAACATCAAATGTTTCTACTAAGGTTGCTAAAAAAATGTTTCTAATTGAGATTGATTGATAATTTTCTAAATTTCCCATACTATACCTCCTAAACAATTGTTATAAAGTTAATTAAATAGTATTAATAGTATATCATAAAATTACATAAAAGTAAATAAACATTCAAATTTTTCATAATATTTTTATATACAATGTTTATTTTTATACATATTATATGGTTTTAGATTAAAAACTTCAAAAATAATTTTATTGTGTCTTTCTATAAATCTAATTTCATTACTTGAGTAGTAATTAGAAATAGGTTCTATATTTTTTAATTGGCATTGCTCTTCATCAATTTTTTCAAAATTAGTTAAGTTGATATAGTAGTTATCATGTTTTAAAACAGCGGTTATAATAGTATTTTTAATAATATTATATTCTATTGTGTGTTTTATTGTATTTGTGATAGGTATAAATTTATCTTTTTTTATTATTTTTGATATTTTAAAAAATATATTTTTAATGATTACTTTTAAAGTCCTTTTTCTTTTAAAGTAATTTTCTGCTTTTTTTACTTGTTTTTTAATAGGTATTTTGGGAATTTCTGTAATTGTAGTCATGTAAATATCACTAATAGGTTTAGCTTGATAATCATTGAGTGTAAGTTTACACATAAAATAATCCTCCTAACATTAGTTTTTAAGTCAAAATATAAGATGTGTGTAATTTTATCATATTAATAGATTAAAGTAAAGAAAAATCATATATTTATACATTTTTCTTAAAAATATAATATATTTATTTGACTTTAAAAAGGAATAATTATATAATGTCCTTGTTAAAAAAACATAAACATAACTAATAATTTATTTATGGAAGGAGACTTTTTATGGAAGCAAAAGTTATAGGTTCTACTAATACAAGTTCTTTTATGACAAAAGAAGAGGCCATTTTATTTGCAGGTCATGAGGCAGGTATATGTTATACTCCAAGTAGTTTTGATAAACTCTTTTCCGAAGATATTGAAAAGACAAGGAAAAGGGCAATAAATACATTAAAATCAGGTCATCATAGTGTATATGATCATATTTGGTATAATTTATCCTTAGAAGGCATACCAAAAATTCTTGCTATTATCTTAAATAATCAAGGAATTTATGCAACTTCTGAAAGATCTGCAAGACATGTTAAATTATGTGTAAGTGAAAGAGAAAAATCGCTTTATGAAAAATGGATTGATAAATATACAGTTATAATTAGTGATATATATCCTAATTTATCAGAAAAAAAGGTAAAAGATTTAGCACTTGAGAATGCAAGATATCTTGTTAGTGTTTTTTGTCCTTATGTTTCAATGGGATATACAATTAACTTACGGCAATTAAATTACATTATATCATCTTTCAATAATTTTATTAATACAGCAGAAAGTACATCATTTAATGAAAAGCTCAAAAATGTATTTAGAGAGTTTATTGATATGGAAGTTATACAAAAACTTACTATACCTGAGCTTAATATGAATAATAAAAGACCTAATTTAACAATATTTTCAGATAGAGAGTATGTAGAAGAATTTGGAGAATGTTATTGTACAAGTTATAGAGGTTCATTTTCCGAATTTGCTCAAGCTCAAAGGCATAGAACACTTAGATATTCTTTTAAGATGTATGAATTCTTAGAACAGGAAAAACCATTGTATTTAAATAATATGTATTATGTTCCATGTTGTATACAGTGGACTAAGGTAGAAAAAGAATGGTTAAATGATATGCAATCTTTGGAAGACTTAGTACCACAAGGCACTTTGATAAAGATAACTGAGAAAGGAACAGTAGAAGATTTTGTATTAAAATGTACTGAAAGACTTTGTGGATATGCACAACTTGAAATAATGAAGCAGACTAAGAAAACTTTAAATAAGTATATTGAAACTACTAAAAATACAAATTTAGAAGTTTATAACTATTTAGAACCATATAGCCATGGAGCTAGATGTACGTTTCCTAATTGGAAGTGTAATTCGCCATGTATATGGGGAGGTAGCGAGGCATTTAAAAGATTAGTATAATAAAATTAGGTAAACAAGCAGAGGTATAAGAAATTATATCTCTGTATATATATTAGAATAAATGACTTTAATATACAAAATAGTCATTTTTCAAAAACGCTTTGTTTCACAAAGCTAAAATACATAACAAAAACAGATTAATTTCATATAACCTATTTTCTGTAAGCGTCATAATCTATAATATATTTACACACTTTTTGAAATTTTGTATGTATTTCATTATTACATAATGTCTTTAAATGTTTTATATATACAGGGGAAATTCATGAAATTTTCCAAAAAGTGTATATTTTGTAATATAAATTAAGTAGTTTACAATATTTTCAACTAGAATAGTTTGATAAGTTAACTATAATTTTGTAACATTTGAAACTATCTAAATGTTATTTAGGAAGTAAAAATGCACAAGAGAATATGAATATATCAGAACATTTTGAATAATGATAAATAAAAACTATTATATATATAAAAAGACATCATGTAATGAAGCAGCTTATGTTACAAAATTATGGTTAAGTTGTCAGGATATTTTGATTGATGATACTAAAAAGTTCAAAATAATATTACAATAATATGTCATTTTGGCAGTTTTTCATGAATTTCCCTTGCTATATATAATTTTATTCTTGACATAACTCTTTAAATTTGGTATAATTCAAGATATGTAATATAAAATTTTAAAATATGTATTGAAAAAGGAGGATTATTATGAATAATTATTCATTAAAGTCAAAAGAGTATTATATTGGAAAAATAAATTCTCAAAGGGAACTTATGAAAATAGCTTTAGAAAATGACAGCTGGATAGTAAGAAGAGAAGCAGTGAAAAAAATTACTGATGAAGCTGTTTTAAAGGAAGTTGCTTTAAAAGATGTCAACTGGAATGTAAGAAGAGAAGCAGTGAAAAAAATTACTGATGAAGTCTTTTTAAAGGAAGTTGTTTTAAAAGATGACGACTGTGATGTAAGAGGAGCAGCAATGGAAAAAATTACTGATGAAATCGTTTTAAAGGAAGTTGCTTTAAAAGATGACAATGAACATGTAAGAATAGCAGCAGTGGAAAAAATTACTGATGAAATCGTTTTAAAGGAAGTTGCTTTAAAAGATGACAA
>CAOKPF010000028.1 GCA_948470565.1 uncultured Clostridium sp. | reverse complement strand
TGAAGGAGACAGTCAACCAACTACTCCTGGTGAAGGAGATGGTCAACCAACTACTCCTGGTGAAGGAGATGGTCAACCAACTACTCCTGGTGAAGGAGACAGTCAACCAACTACTCCTGGTGAAGGAGATGGTCAACCAACTACTCCTGGTGAAGGAGATGGTCAACCAACTACTCCTGGTGAAGGAGACAGTCAACCAACTACTCCTGGTGAGGGAGATGAGCAACCAACTACTCCTGGTGAGGGAGATGGTCAACCAACTACTCCTGATGAGGAAACAAAACTAACAACTGATGAGATAATAGATCTTTTACCAACAACTGTAAATGTAAGTATTTCAGAAAATAAATTTTTAACTAATATTTCAACAATTCAAACTGAAATGAAAAATGCAATTGCTGATGCACTAAGAGCACAAAATATTGATGTTACAACTAACTTAGAATTAACTGATTATAATTTACATATAGTAGTAGATAATAAATTCTATGAAGATGCACGTTCATTATATATTAGATTACTAAATGAGAATGGAGTTACTGTTAAAATAGTTCCAATTTCAATAAATTACAGTAATACAGGTAACTACAATTCATCTGATGCTGCTTATGTACAAAATATTTTAAACAATATTAGTGTAAACAGATTAATAGCAACAGAACTTGGAAATACAGACAGATTTAATGAAAATTCTAGTCTTAATACATTACTTAATTATATAAAAGAAAATATAAATGACGATAACATCAAATTAGTTTTCAATACTATATATGAAGAAGGTAATAAATTAACATATTCAGTAGAAGGCTATTTATATTTATTTATAAACAACATATTCTATGGAAGTAAATATGCAAGTTTATTCTCTGAATATAAAATAACAGTTCCAGAAGAAGTAGTTGATACAACTGAAGGATATAAAAATTATGCAGAATCAACAATAAGAGATTTTGTTATAAACAACTTTGATGAAGTTACAGCAGATAGTAATATAAAAATAGAAAATTATACTGGTTATGATTTTGATATATTAGTAGATGATAAATATTTAGGTACTATCGTACTTAAAAAAGCTGAAACAATAAAAGTTATGGACTATGTTACAATGGACGACGACGTTGATGTTGAAGTTTATGGTGAAAAAATAGATGAAAAAAGCGATATTTATGCTGAAATGAAAGAAAAAGCAAACGCTAAAGGTTATGATAACGTTTATGCTGCATACGACTTATGGTGCAGTGATTATGAATATGTTGAATCAAATGGATTAGTATTTACTATTCACTTTGGTACAGCTAATGATGGTAGAGAAGTTCTAGTATTACACAAAAAAGATGATGGAACTTATGAAGAATTTGAACAAATTATAAAAAATGGTGTAATTCAAATAAAAGTATCTGAACTATCTCCATTTATGATAGCAACAATGGGAGAATTAACATATGAAGATGCTAACAGATTATATGACGACGAGCCTTATACTGGTATGGTTAATTCTGTAATATTTGCAGGAATAATTGCACTTATTTCACTAAGTGGAATTGCAGTATTAAAGTTTAATAATTAATAACTTATACACTAGAATTATTACACATTAGATAATTCTAGTGTATTTATATATAAAGGAGAGTATAAAAATGAGTGAAAACGAATTACATACAAAAAATAATAAGAAAAAAATTATAATAATATTACTAACTATCGTTTTCTTTGTCTGCTTATGTTATATTGCATATTACTTATACAGTTCTATCCAAAACAAAAACTTATATAATTCATTAAATGAACCTATTGTAGAACAACCAGTTGTTGAACCTGCTCAAGAAAGTGAACCTGTAATTTCTGAAACAACACCTACATACGAATACGTAGAAAAAGTAAAAGCTTTAAAACAGGAATACGAAGATGTAAAGGGTTGGATAAGAATTGAAAATACAAATATAAATTATCCAATATTACAATCAAATAATGACAATGATTATTATTTATCACACAATTATAAAAAAGAAAATAACAGATATGGTTCTATATCTATTAATACAAAATGTGATATAAAAAAGGAAGGTTCAAATGTAATTATATATGGGCATAATATGCAAGATGAGCAAATGTTTGGAGATTTATTAAAATATCAAAACAAATCTTTCTTTGATGAACACCCTATTATTACTATTGATACAGATGAAACAGAAACACAGTATCAAATAATGTATGCATTTAAATCAAGAATTTTTTATCAAGATGAAACTAATGTATTTAGATTTTATAGATACTATGATTTTGAAGATGAAAACAAATTTAATGAATATGTAACAAATTGCAAAAAAATCCAATTATATGATACTGGTATTACTCCTATATATGGCAACCAATTAATTACCCTAGTTACTTGCGAATATTCACAAAATAATGGAAGATTTGTTATAGTTGCACAGAAAATAAAATAATGTATATTTAATTTAAAACACCGTATTCCTTTGGAATTAAACGGCGTTTTTTGTTATATCTATGTAATTTTTATTTCATACTTAATGTATTTCGTATATTCTTTAACTGTTCTACTCCATTACTTTGTTCTGTTATAATTGAATTTGCAACTTTAACAAGTCTTGGATCTATACAATAGTCTAATACATTCTTACACATATATATAGCACCTTCATGATGTGGTATCATCTCATTAGTAAAATCTAGATTTATATTCAAACTTTTAGGACTATGTTTCATTTTGCAAATCATAGTATTAGTTATATAGTAATATTTAGATATATACAAATTAACATATTCTGGATAATTAAAATAGCCAGTCGTAGTTTTTGCAATTTCTTTCATTTTTTCTATTCCATCTTCCTGCATTTTTATTATATTATTTGCAATTTGTTGTAATGGTTCATATTTTCTATATTTCAATAAATTTTCACACATATATATTGCTGCTTGATGATGTGGTATCATACAACATATAAAATCAATTGTTATATCAAAAGTCATTTTATAAGATAACATTTCATTTGCCATTGTACATAATATTTGCTCAAATCTTTGTAAATATTCTTGTGCAAATTTGCATTCTTCATTATTCATCTTTTTTTCCCCCTGATATATTTTATAAATAAATTATAAACATGTTACTTTTAATATATTTATATACAAAAAATTACATATTATTTATATGAATGCAAATAATATAACTAAAATAGGAGGTAATTATGCAAAATAATGATTTAAATGTATTAGATGAAGTTAATAAAGGTGCTACAATGGGAATAGATGCTATAACAGATATATCAAGTAAAGTAGACGATATAGAATTTAAAAGAGTTCTAGATATTGAACTTGAAAAATACAAAAAAACTTCAAAGAGAGTAAATGAGCTCTATGATAATTATAGTAATAAAAAACCAGATGAAACTAATGCTATGAATAAAATTATGACTTGGTATGGTATACAAATTAGAACTATAACAGATAGTAGCACATCAAAAATAGCAGAATTATTAATGCAGGGAACTAATATGGGAATTATTCAGGGTAGACGTTTACTTAATCAAAATCCTAATATATCCGATGATGTCAAAGATATTTTAAGTAATTTTGTAAGTATGCAAGAAGATAGTGTTGAAACATTAAAAAAATATCTATAATTTTTTAATAACACGATTTCGTAATTATTATATGTAATTTTATGTATATTTAAAAACTAGTATAATACACTATAATAAGGAGGTATACATGTCAAAATTCATAGTTTATCTAAAATCTATATTATTTCCTGTTATAATTGGTGGAATTGTTGGATTTATAATTTCTGGCTTTATGGATTATAATTCCTTAGAAAAACCAGTACTTTCTCCACCAAGTATTCTTTTTCCAATAGTTTGGACAATACTATATATATTAATGGGAATATCATATGGAATACTAAAAAGTAAATCTTTAAATAATGCAAATACAAGTTCAATTTATTATATTCAATTGTTAGTAAATATTTTATGGCCTATATTCTTTTTTGTATTTAAATTGAGATTTTTTGCATTTTTATGGATAATATTACTCGCAATTTTGATTATTGTAATGTTAAATAGATTTTATAAAAGTAATAAAGCTGCTGGTATTCTACAAATTCCATATTTACTATGGACACTATTTGCTACATACTTAAATTTCTTTATATATATACTTAACAAATAGTAAATTATCAAAAAAATTACATATACCTAAAAAGTACTTAAATATAATAAATTTACTATATTTGAGTACTTTTTCTTTATTAATAGTATTTTAACTTTTTTACTAAAATGTCTATATTATTATTAGATATATAACTTGCATAGTCAATTAATTTTTTTGTATATCCAAGTTTTATTATAGCGTCAGCAAACTTTTTAATTGGTGGAGTGCTTGCAAAACTCACAAATTCAACTATATCATAAAATTCTCCTTTTTTTATTACAGCATCTGCAAGTTTATTAATATACTGCACATCAACATAATTTGTAAGTTCAACTATGTTGTCTATATTATATTTATCAATAGTTACATTTATAAATTTTTCAATTGGTGACTTTTTTATGTAATTTACAAATAATATTATATCGTCAAATGTTCCCTTATTTATTACTGTATTTGAAAGTTTTTCAATATATATTTTATCTTCGGAAAGATTTTCAATATAACTTGCAAAATCAATTATATCACGAATATTACCTGCATTTATAACGGTGTCTACAAACTTATCTAATGGTGGATTATCTGTATAACATACAAAATCAATTATATCTTCAATATCACCTTTTTCCAATATAATATTTTGTAATTTGTTGTCTGGTGGTAAATCATTATTAATTGCAAATTCAACCATTTCCTTAATATCCCCAGTAACTATAATATCCTCTAACTCATATTCATTAATTTTTTCCATAGTCATATCCTCCTAAATTAAATTTAATTTATTTGTAATAAAATTCTAATATATTATACTATATTTTTTCAAAATGTCAAATACTTTACATCTTTATAACAGGATAAAATCGCGTATACTTCGTTTTAAGTATAATATTTTACATAATTTTTGACTGCATATTGTAAAAAGGCTATATTTTAGGATTTATTTGAATTTTAAATCAAAAAACCTGAAAAACAAATTTTATAATATTAAAACAAAATACTATTGTTTTATGTAAATTATATTATTAGTAGTTAAATTTTTATGATTTAGGATCGGCTCAAACGCACTAAACGCGATTTTATCCTGTCTTTATAACTGATATACTTTTAGTCAATGTAAATATAATTTTTTATTTGTTAATTTATTATAAAAATAATAAGTGAGAGTAGTATTTATTACTCTTCCCACTTAATATTTTTTTTCAACTTATTCTGAACTTTAGTTTCGATTCTTGATACATAAGAACGTGAAATGTCAAGTTCATCTGCTATCTGCTGTTGTGTTTTTGATGGATAACCATTTAAACCATACCTTAAATTCATTATGTATCTTTCTCTATTTGAAAGTTTAGTATTTATATATTTGATTACCTGATCACTAATAATTTTATTGTATATTGTATCAATAGCATCTTTTTCATCTGAATCTAAAGTTTCTTGCAATTCCATATCATTACCATCTTTATCTGTACCTATTATACTATTAATAGATACTTCTGATTTTATCTTTTTTGTAGTTCTAAGGTGCATTAAAATTTCATTTTCTATACATTTAGAAGCATACGTAGAAATTTTAAAATTTTTGTCAGGACTAAAACTATTAATTGCTTTTATAAGACCTATTGTTCCAATTGATATTAAATCTTCTAAATCTTGTTCATTTGAACTATATTTCTTGGCTATATGTGCTACTAGTCTTAGATTATGTTCTATTAATTTATTCTTAGCTTCGTTATCACCTTCAAAGTATCTACGTAAATAATATTCTTCTTCTGTTTTACTAAGTGGTTCTGGGAATAAATTATTTGATTGTATATACCCAAATAGACAAAAAACATAGGATAATATATTATTTAAAAAATTTATCATACTTGCTCCCCCTTTGTATAACTTATTCCTATTTTTCAATATTTTGCATGTCACTCTTGTCTAAAAATAAAAAATACATACAATTTATTTAACATAAAACTATTTATTATTTACATATATATCTTTTGATGGTATAATAATATAAATGAGGTAACAATAATGGAGTTAGGAGATAATGTAATAATAAAATGTAATAACAAACATGGAACTATTATACGAAAAAATGGAAAAGACAAATTTTTAGTAAAGTTACAAAATAATATTTGTATAAATGCAACAATAGATGAACTTATGAAAGATGAAAAAGAAACAGATTTAAAAAAAAATCAATACTTTAATAGTAAAGTAAGTGATAATAAAATTACATATAAACTAAATGAAAACAAATACAAAAATAATGAAATTATGCTAAGACACTTAACACTTAATAATGCAATTTATGAATTAGATTATTTCATTTCCAATGCTTTAGCAAATAATATAAAAGAAATAAAGATTATACATGGTAGAAATGGTGGTATATTACGTAAAGGAGTACATGACTATTTAAAAAAATGTGAATATGTAGAAAGCTTTAGACTCGGGGATCATTTTGAAGGCAGTTTAGGAGTGACTATTGCAAAACTAAAATAATTTGATCTGGTAAAAAGTCGGGAAATTACAAAAAAACGAGCTAAGTAAATAATACAATCCGCTTAGCTCTAAATAAAATGGTGTTCCTGGTGCGAATTGAACGCACGACCAACAACTTAGGAGGTTGCTGCTCTATCCCCTGAGCTACAGAAACATACACTTATATTATACCAAAAATTTTTATAATTTCAATACTTTAAATAAAATTTGGTTAGAGCTTTTTAGCTCTAACACAATTATTCCTCATCTGGTATAGGTGCACCAACTGGACAAACAGCACTACAAGCACCACATGATATACATTTATCCTTATCAATAACATATCTCTCATCACCTTGAGAAATTGCACCAACTGGACATTCAACTTCACAAGTACCACATGATATACATTTATCACAAATTTTATATGCCATATTTTCACCCCCTATTACTCTCCCATTCTATCATATCAATAGGATATACACTAAATCTTTCTTCTTCCTTTGAAAGCTTAAATCTCACTTTTACTTTAAGCTTAAGTGCGTCAAGTCCAATTACTTTTGCCTCTTCTTTTTCACCTTTAACCCTCACAATATCCCCAATATTAGGTAGCATCTGCAAATTCTGCTTATATGTATCCTCTTCATATTTTAGACAACACATTAATTTGCCACACGCTCCCGATAATTTAGACATATTTATTTGTAGTCCTTGCTCTTTTGCCATTTTAATTGTAACAGGTTCAAAATTTTGCAAATAGGTTCTACAACACACTTCCTTTCCACACATTCCTAAATTTGGATATACTTTTATTTCATCTCTTGGTCCTATCTGTCTTAACTCAATTCTTGTTTTGTATTTACTTGCAAGTATTTTTACTAATTCTCTAAAATCCACTCTATCTTCTGCCACAAAATATATAATAAGTTTAGATGCATCAAAAATATATTCCGCTACTAAAAGTTTCATATTCAAATTTAACTTTTTAGCTTCACCTTTACAAAACTCTAATGCTTCCAATGCTCTTTTCTCATTTTGTTTATAAACTTTCATATCTTCATTTGTAGCTATCCTAATAAAAGTTTGCATTTCCAAATCATCAGTATTAACATCTCCCAAAATCTTAACAATACGTCCAATCTCTTGCCCTCTACTAGTTTCTGCAAGCACATTATCACCTATTTTTACTGCTTCATCAGTATTAATATCTACATAATATAATTTTCCAGTTTTTTTAAATCTAACTCCAACTATATTTTTCAATCTCTCACCACCTTTATATGACATCTATTATTTTCAAAAACATTGTATCAATCACAATATCATAATTTCCATTAAACTTTAAACGCTGCTTAGCTTTCTCAACAAATCTTATACATTCATACCTTTTATTAATATAAAATATATGCTCTAAAAAATCAATTAGTATAGTATTACTAAAATCAACATCTTTTGCCATGTTTAGTGTCAATATTCTCTCTTTATTTACAACACTATCATATATTTTTCTAATTAAATTAAATTTTTCTACTAACTCATTATTTATAATCTCATCGCATAATCCTATTGAACCATTTATATAACTAATTACATCTTCATCTAAAGTAATATTGTAATTTTGCAAAATATATTTATTAACTAATTCATTATTTATATTATCAAAACTTACTTTACTAACTCTTGACAATATTGTCGGTAAAAAAGAATTTATAGTAGAGCTCACAAGAATTATCACCACATATTGGGGTGGCTCCTCCAATGTCTTCAAAAGTGCATTTTGTGCAGCTATATTCAAATTCTCAGCATCATCAATAATATATACTTTGTAATCAGAACTTGCAGGTGATATATATACATCATCAATTAGTTCTTCCCTTATTTGCTCTATAATAATATCCTTTTTATCCTCTCTTTTTGAAATATATTTGTAATCAGGACAACTCTTTAAATTATCAGTATTTAAAATTTGCATAGCTAACTGTTTAGCAAACATTCCCTTTCCAATACCTTTTCTTCCAAAAAATAAATACGAATGAGAAATATTTTTATTCTTTAGTACATCTTCAAACATTTTCTTTTGCTTATCATGTCCCAATATACAATCAAACATTTTCATCCTCCCACTATTTATCAAGTCCACCTATTTTATTAAGTGGCCATACTCTACCAATAACATACCCATTTATTTTTGAAATAGGAATACAGCCCAACACCCTTGAGTCTTTACTTTGAAGCCTGTTATCTCCCATTACATATACTGTATCCTCAGGTACAACTATATCACAATAACTTCCAATAATATTAGTAGTATCATCATTCAAATAGTCCTCTTCTAGTTTTTCATTATTTCTATATACATCTCCATTAGCAGTAATTACAATATGATCACCTGGTAATCCTATAACTCTTTTTATATATGTAAGTTTACCTATGCCAACAAACCCATATAAAAATTTGTTAATTCCTGTGTAATTTTCATATTGTGCTACTAAATTATAACTATTTTCATCTTCATTACTGTTAGGAGCTTCAAACGTAATTATATCACCATATTTTAACTCTTTTTTAAATATAGTATTTCTTTGGATAAGCACTCTTTCTCCCTCTTTTGCAGTAGGAAGCATTGAAACTTGCCTTACACCAGACACTGTTCCTATAAAATAATTTATATTTAAATACAATATATATGCTATAATAAAACAAATAATCCACTCTATTATCTCTCTTACTATACTCTTTGATTTTTCAACTTTATCTTTATTCTTCCTAAAAAATCTTTGACTAGCAGTCTCAATGTCATCTAAATACTTTACTTCTTCATTAACGTTATCTATATTATTCTTGTTTATGTCACTATTCTCAAGTTCTTTTTCATCTTTTTTATTTTCTTCATTTTCCATATTAAATTTACATTATAACTAAAAGTTATAAGCTCCTTTCTAATATTATATAATATATTTTAGCATAAATAGTATTAAATATCAATAACAAAATTAAACAAAAATAAAGTATCGAAATAAGCCTTCAATACTTTATCAAAAATATAATTATTTATCTAATTTTTCTTTAGTCTTAGCTGCTTTACCAACTCTATCTCTTAAGTAATATAACTTTGCACGTCTAACTTTTCCTTGTCTTGTAACCTCAACTTTTTCTATCTTTGGTGAATGAACTGGAAATGTTTTCTCAACACCAACACCATTAGATATTTTTCTAACAGTAAAAGTTTCATTTAATCCAGCATTTTGACGTTTAATAACAGTACCTGTAAATATTTGAATTCTCTCTTTATTTCCTTCTTTAATTTTTACGTGTACGTTAACTGTATCACCTATATTGAAATTACCTACATTTTCTTTCATATTTTCGCTTTCTATTGCTTTTATAATATCCATTATTTGCACCTCCTTTAAATGCATTATTTTTTACTTTAAACTTACTCAACAATATCTTCATCATTTAATAATTCAGGTCTACGTTCATATGTTAATTTTATAGCCTCTTTTCTTCTATACTCAGATATTTTTTTATGATGTCCAGATAATAAAACTTCTGGAACTTTTTTTCCCCTAAAAATAGCAGGTTTAGTATATTGCGGATATTCTAACAATCCATTTGTATGAGACTCCTCACTAAGTGATTCATCAGATAATACACCAGGAATAAGTCTTATAACACTATCCATTAGTACTTGTGAGGCAAGTTCTCCACCTGTCAAGACATAATCACCAATAGATATTTCTGTAATATTATATTCTTCTATTATTCTCTCATCTATTCCTTCATAATGACCACAAATCAATATATAATTTTTACTACTTGATGATATTTCTTTTGCCACATTATAATTTAATAATTTACCACGTGGTGATAAATAAACTATATTTACTGATTTTTTATCAAATTCTGTAAGTTTTTCTAAACAATAATCAATAGCTTTACTTAAAGGTTCACAAGACATTACCATACCACTTCCACCACCATATGGTGGAAAATCTACTCTTCTATGTTTATCTTCTGAAAAATCTCTAATATCTACTACATCAATAGACACTATATCCTTTTCAATTGCTCTTTTAATAATACTAGTTGACACAAAAGCGTCGAACATATTAACAAAAAGTGTTAAAACATAAAATTTCATTATATTAAGCCATCCATCATATAAATATACATTTTATTTGCTACAATGTCTATCTTTTTTATAACATCATGAATTGCAGGCAAATAAATTACATCATTAGATAATGTTTTAACTTCATACACATCATTAGCACCATTATTGAAAACATATGTAATTTTCCCAATAATTACATTTTCATCATCAATTACATCCATTCCAATTAAATCATCTATATAATAAGTATCTTCATCTAATTTTTCTAAACTAGATTTATCAATATATATATCACTATTTTTTAATTTCAAAGCACTTTCAACATCATCTATTCCAGACAGTTTAGCTATTATCATATTCTTATGAACTCTTGCTCTTACAACTTTATATTCATTTGTAAGTTCGCTATCACTATATAATATTTTTCTTTTACAAAAATTATCAAGATCATCTGTATAAGGATAAATTTTTACCTCTCCCTTAATTCCATGAACGTTAGAAATTTTTCCTATTAAAATACTAGACATTATCTACTTTATTTCCTCAATATCAACAGAAACTTTTTGAGAATTTTTTACGGCATAGGCACTAATAATTTCTCTAATAGAACGAATTATTCTACCTTCTTTTCCAATTATTCTTCCCATATCCTCTTTTGCAACTCTTAATTTTAAAACAAGTTTTGTTTCTTGTTCAACTTCATTAATTTGCACAGCTTCTGGATTATTTACTAGATTTTTTACAATATACTCTAATAAATTTTTATACATACTAATTTCCTCCTATATTAAACTCCTGCCTTTTTTATAAGTGCTGACACTGTATCAGTTGGTTTTGCACCTTTTTTTATCCACTCAGCAATTTTATCAGAATCTATATTTATTTCAGCAGGTTCCTTCATTGGATTATATGTACCTACCTTTTCAATAAATCTTCCATCTGCTGGATATCTAGAATCTGCAACTACTATTGTATAGTATGGACTCTTCTTTCCTCCATCTCTTCTAAGTCTAATTTTTACCATAAAATTCACCTCCTTACAATGTATATTAAAATTTATTTAAATCCCTTTGGGAGTCTCATTCCAAGTGGACCTTTTCCATTTGCCATTTGTTTCATCATTTTTTGCATTTGTTCAAAACCTTCCATAAATCTGTTAATATCTTGAACTTTATTTCCACTGCCACTAGCTATTCTCTTTCTTCTAGACGCATTCAAAATTCTAGGATTTTTTCTTTCTTGTGCTGTCATTGATGTTATAATCGCATTTACTCTATCCAGTTGTTTTTCATCAATTTCAACATCTTTTATCTCTTTAGGAATACCAGGTAACATTGCCAAAATTTGTTTAAATGAACCCATCTTTTTTATTTTATTCATCTGCTCTAAATAGTCATCAAGTGTAAATTCATTTTTTCTAATTTTCTTCTCAAGTTCAACAGCTTGTTTTTCATCATATGCCTCTTCTGCTTTATCAATTATTGATAACACGTCTCCCATTCCAAGTATTCTAGATGCAATTCTATCAGGATAAAATGGTTCTAAATCACTTAATTTTTCACCAATGGAAGCAAATTTTATAGGTTTATTGGTAATACTTTTTACTGAAAGAGAAGCACCTCCTCTTGAATCAGAGTCAAGCTTTGACATAGTAATAGAGTCTATTCCTAATTTTTCATTAAAGGTCTGTGCAACATTAACTGCTTCTTGACCTGTCATAGCATCAACAACTAGCATAATCTCATGTGGTCTTATAGCTTTTTTTAGCTCTACAAGTTCATCCATTAAATTATCATCTATTTGCAATCTACCAGCAGTATCAACAATTATAGTATCACATAATTTGGATTTTGCACTCTTTATTCCATTTGTAGCTATTTGCACTACATTTTTATTGTCATATTCGCTATACACATCTATATTAAGGCTTGCACCTAATGTTTCTAACTGTTTAATAGCAGCAGGTCTATAAACATCACATGCTATCATATATGGTTTTCTCTTTTGTTTTCTTAAATAATTACTTAATTTTCCACATAAAGTAGTTTTTCCACTACCTTGAAGTCCGACAAGCATTATTATTGTTGGTGGATTAGAAGAAATATTAAGCTTAGATTCAGAATCTCCAAGTAATGCTGTAAGTTCATCTTTTACAATTTTTACAACTTGTTGTCCTGGAGTAAGACTTTCCATTACCTCTTCACCAATTGCTTTTTGTCTAATACTCTCTATAAAGTCTTTCACAACTTTATAGTTTACATCAGCCTCTAACAATGCAAGTTTTACTTCTCTTAACATTAAATCTAATTCTTTTTCAGTTATTCTGGTCTGTCCCTTTAATTTTTTTACAATATTTTGTAATTTATCTGACAAATTCTCAAACATCTACATCATCCTCACTGCCTAAAAGTTCTAAAATTACATCTTTTTTATCATTTAAATCTTGTTCATCACTAACAATATTTATAACTTTAGATATATTATTTTTAAGCTTAATCATACCAATGTTAGTTTCAAATGTAACTAACATTTTCTCACTAGTTTTTATACTATCCCTAACAGCTTGATAAGAAATATCTTTATTTTCGGCAATTTCTCTTAAAGATAGATTATATAAATAATATTCACTAAATATTTCTTGTTGTCTTTTGGTAAGTAAAGTTCCATATATATCAAATAAAGTTATCATTTCAATATTTTTATCCATAACATCGCCTAAAAATACATGTAAAGTTTTTTTACTTTACACGTATTATACTAAAATATTTTCAATTTGTCAAGCAATTTATTTATATTTGTTACATATACCTCCAAAATAAACTTACAAATATCGTAATTTACATAATTTTTAACAATTATGTTGACTTTTCTTCCTAAATATTATATAATATAAAGCATAAAGTAACTGTATCTAAAAAATTGCAATTGCATAAGGAGGACAAAAAATGGAACAAAATGAAAAAAAATCCTATATTAGTAGTAGTGATCAGTTGACCATTAGCGTTGCCTTAAACAGTAACGATTACGGCTGGGAGGCAAGAACTACTCCAGATAAAAAAGTAATTCTGACTAATCCTGAAACACTAAAGGACTATGGCATAATGGCTTATATGTCCCTATTTAGAGGAACTGGCCATACTGAATGGGAAGTTATTATGGGAATGTGGATGATCGATGCTATTGGCGAGGCATTAGAAACAGGAAATGAGTGCGATATCACAATTGTTTTTAATACCGAGTTTCTCGCAGCTCCCAGAAAAAAAGGCGATGACTACCGCAGATTTACAAAAGAGCAAGTATATAATCACTTAATAGATAAAATATTTATCATTCAGGAAGAAACAGATGATAAATTAAAGATTGCTTATAAAACAGAATAAAAAATTTGTTATACCTTTTTATAAAACAACCTCAGACAAGAGCTGAGGTAGTAATTTTTATATTTTAATTATTTGAATATTTCCCTTATTGCTTGAATATAAATTTTATCTAGTGGTAATGTTTCATCAAGTCTCCTATATTCAATTTTATTATTTTCATCTCTTAGATATAATACTTTTTCTATATCTTCCAATAACTCATACAATGTAATTTTGCAACCAAAATCTGCAATATCAAATATAATACTTAAAAATTCATCAGCACTACTACTATAATTATCATCACTTTGATTTCTTAATTCAAGTGATAGTTCTTTTTTATTATTTTCACTATAAGTCATATATTTCCCTATAATATAACCATTTGTATATAAATCATAACATGCATATCTTACGCCATCATCATAATAATCTCCACTCCATACAATTGGACTTCTAAGACTAATTTTATTTTTATCACATTTTCCCTCTACTACAATATCATACAAATTCAAATTCCGACATAGCTTTGACTTTTCGCAACTGTCGATTTGCCTACTTAAGTTATATATATTCTTTTTTGCATTAATAGTAAAATCACAAAAAAGCTCTTTGTAATTTTTATTTATATAATTAATTACATTCCTATTGTCTGTTTTATTAACATACCCAAATATACCATAATTATTTAATTTATTAATACTACTCATATCAAAAAAATCTAAATTACCAGCTTTAAGGTTATCTAATTTTTCAGTAGTATCAATATACTTAAAGATAAAATAAATATTATCACTAAAAATTACAGGAAGGTTAATTTTATACTGACAATTAGTATACATAAGTTGCATAATAGGACTATAACTCTCAACAAAAATTACATTTTCATTTGTAAAAATTATAAATTGACTTAATAAATACTTTTGAGCTTTATATGTTATAACCTCATCTCTTTCTGTTCTAATAATTTCTATCTTTCCAAAGTATTTATCAAAATATTCCTGTGATTTATCTGCATTTAAACAATATTCAAAATTTATATTTTTTTCTTTTAATACATTCTTAAAAAAAATAGCATTTTTAGATGGTACATTTTCACCAGATATATCTATGACTTCGTATTCTAAAGTAGAAAAATATTTTATAATATTGTAACACTCATCATATCGTGACTTTAATATTTCATCTATATTTTGAAAAATGTCTTGTTCTACCATTTTAAATACATGACTATAATTAGAATTTAGTAAATAAAATATATTCTCTGCATACAAAGATTTTTTTTTATTAACTTTTTTAATTCTACATTTATCATTTAAAATATATTTTCCTATTTTATTTACCTTACTATATTCATCTTGAGTTAAATACACATAAACTTTTATAAAATTATCTATTCCTTCTACCTTGAAAATAATCTCATATTTAAATAATGTATCAACTCTGTTATACTCACCTATTTTAAAACTACCATACATTAAATAGCTTTCAACATTGGTATTTATAAAAAAATCTTTAATTAAATTACATTTTACAAAGAAATCTTTTCTCTTTTCGATATTATCATCAGCAACTAACAACTTAAATAAACTTTTTAGTACATTATAAAAATCATCATTACACTTATCAACTTTTTCTATTCCATCATTAATTGTAACTATTTCATATTCGCGGTTACACTTAGGTACTAACATTATATCAAGCTTACTTACCTCTTCCATATATTGAGTATTGGAAATGTTAAAATTATATTCTTTATTCCAAATAATAATATTATCTTTTAATAAATCAACATATACTTCGCTTTCAACCCACATATATGGTTCAATCCAAATATATTCTGATGCAATTTTATAAGTTACAAAATTATATGATACGTATAAATCAAATTGTACATCATCATTATATACTACATTATAACAAATATTGTATACAACAATATTATTTAAATTAGCATAATATTCAATGTTTTCCTTTTTTAACTCTACTTTCGAAAATATCTGTTCTAGTGACATCTTGTTAATTTCATGATACATATAAAAAATATTCTGTTTTTCTTCATCTAATCTAGTAATTACATCCTTTTTAAAAAGGCTCATTTTTGATAAATTTTCTATTACCTCGCTGATATTAACATTATTAGCTTTAGACATAGAATTAATTACATTTTCAATTTTGTTTCTTAAATCCTGACTTAAAATTACATTTTTCATAATAATTCTCCTTTCAAAATAATTATTTTGGAATATTTTATTGTTATATAAACATTATACTATCATATTATCCATATTACAAATACATAATATTTATACTAATAATAACTTGTAGTTATTACCATTTATTTATATCAATAAATAGTGATAAACTATGTAATTTTTAGTCATACAAATTAATTATCTTTTATAAATGAAAAAGCAAATAGCTTTATAACTATTCACTTTTACAATAAAACTATAATATTTGATCCATAATAGCTTCAATCTTTTTTATAAAACCTTCTTTGTCTGATAAAGCTTGTCTGAATTTAGCAATTGAAGCATCATATTCCTTATCTTCTATATACATTTTAGCATATCCATTTTCCCCAAACTTTTCACTTAGATGATTATATACCCTACTTATATGCTCCTCTCTAGTAAACTCTGGATGCAATCTCAAACTTGATATACATGCTCTTTTTATTCTACTATCTACAGTTGCAATCATTCTATCTGCTGCACTTACAATCTTACCATATATACTTCTTGGTTCATGATTACAAGATGCCCTATGATCTTCAATTGCCTCTTTCATAATAATTCTTTGTTCATCAGAAAACCACTTTTTCATGTTTTCATCTTTCATAAACATATCTGCTGATATAATTTCATGTGTTTTTCTATCTATATATACTCCAAAATCATGGTAAGCTGCAATCGTATATACCATATCTATATTTACATCATAATTTTTAGCTAGTTCTAAACTTCTTCTTATAACTGTTTTTATATGCTCTATTCCATGTGCATCATCATTTCTAGTATATAATGGTATTATTTTTTCTTCTATATATTTTTCTAATTCTTTATTCATTATCTATTCCCTTCTTAAATTAACTATATATTCAATAATTACAAGTTCTAGTTAAGTGATAAGGATTTAATAGTATATTCTTATTTTCTTTTTGCAAAAATATAAAATCATTTATATCAATAGAACAAAATCTATTATTAAGCAACTTTTTTAACCTATCAATAACTACTACCGTATTAGCTCGTATTTCAATTTCAAAATCTGAATTTTCTGCTATCTCTATTTTATTATTTACAATATTTGATAATTCTTCATTATATACCAATATGCCAAGGTCTCTTAAGACTTGCGGTATCTTGTAATCAGCACAGGCAACTAAATGAGTATAATCAACTTTTATTTTCTCTTTGATTCCTCTTATGTGCAAAATATCTGATGTTAAAAGCTGTGCTAATTTATATAAATAAACTTTATTTCCATTATATATCCTCTCATCTTTGAAACTAGGAAAACTAGTTTGTATAATGTTAAACAAAGTTATATCATCAGTTATATCTTTTATGTACTCATAAAAGTTGCCTTTCATTTTATTATTAACAACATTACTTATTTCTTTTATAATCTTGTATCTTTGTTCTAATAATGGTATTTCTATATTGCCTTTTAAGATTTTCTTAAATTCTTCTATACTAATATTTGAAAAACCAGTAGTATTATATTCTTTTACATATTTAAGTAATACATATAACAATGCAATAGAACCATCTAATTTTATATCATTATTAATTACAGTCCATTTAGGTTGTCCCCAAAAAGAAAAATCTATTGATTCAAAAATAAGTAAGAAATTAACTATTGTTTCTATTGGTAACTCTAATAGTCCAAATGGTGATGAACTAAGCCAATGTTCCATCTTTATATCAGTTATTTGATTTGCAAATTTTTCAAGTGTACTTTGGTTAATTTTAACATAAACAGAATTATCTGATACATATCTACAACTATTTAATATATTATCTAACATATTTTCCCCCTAAACATTTTTCTATAAATTATAAAAACTTAAAATATCATCATATACTTTTTGGTTATCTCTTTCAGCTAATAATTCATGTCTCATATTAGGGTAATCAATACTCTGTATATTGTCAAAACCTGCACTAATTAATACATTACGTGAATTATTCGTACCCTTAATGCCACCAACACATGGATCATCAATTACTCTTATAAATAGTAAATTTAATTGATTATTTACATTATTATATAATTTAGGTTTATTCATAATTATTACAAGATGATAAAGATCACTAAACGCAGAACAGGTAAAGCCAAAACCACAAAAAGGATCCTCAATATATTTTTTAACAGTTTCCTCATTACTACATATCCAGTCACAGTCAGTTTTAGAATCCTTTATACTCTTATTAAATGAACCTATACTCAAATTATTTAATAACTTTGATTTATATTTTGCACCTTTAAATAGTTTCACTATACTTGCAATAATAATTCCAAAATAAGCCCCCTTTTGATAATTAGGATAACCTGACAAAACTACTTTTTCATAATTTTTTGAATTTTCTTGTAGAAGAACACGAGTAATAATAGTTCCCATTGAATGTGCAAATATATAAATTGGAATATTATTAAATCTATTTTTTATAAATTCCGTAATATTTTTTTGATCTTCTATAAGTTCCTTGTAACCGTCCTTTTCTTTAAAATACCCTAATATTTCTGCATTTTGCCCATGACCTCTCATATTTGAACTAACAACTGAAAAACCATTATCATTTAGAAATCTTGCTAAAACTTCATAGCGTTCTTGATGTTCTTCCATTCCATGTATAATTTGAATTACAGCTTTTGGAGTATTGGTATCAAATACATGAATATCTAATTTATATCCATCTATTGAATTTAAAATTATTTTTTCCATAATCTTATCTCACTTTCAAATATAATTTCTTTTATTCTTTTGAAGCTTGAAAATCTTCTTTTATAAAATTACCATTTTCATCTCTTATATATGCACTACCATAAGATGATTTTAAAAATGGTATTATATCACTATCATAATTACAAATTGTATTTAATTTATAAACACCAGTATTATTTAAATTATTAATATAATCTTCCTCCTCTGTTCCTTCAAAAAATCTCCAACCACTATCCATATCATTTGATGGATTTTCCCTGTACATATAGCCTACTTTACAACCATCTACTGTAATTCTATCTGTTGCGAGGCAACCATCTGCTCCACTCCATTCTAATAATTCTTTTATATCATTACTACTTAGTTTATACTTTTTTATATTCTTACTTTTACCAAATAATCTCATATTTTATCCCCCTATAAAGAAATTACATTTATACAGAATATAAATTTTTTAATATAACTTAATTTAAAAATATTAAATTATATGTCATTTACCATATTTTTTCTTAAGTACAATTGAAATTATAAATAATATCACACTTGGCAATATAAACTCTATTATTCTAGAAATAATAAATATATTGAATGGAGCTGAATTATTATTTATATCATACTTTGTATAATCTATACCAACTCTAATACAAAATCCAATTATTAAAAATATACTTATACAATACAAAAATTTATACAAATTTTTCTTTTCCATAATAAATTTCCCTTTCTATACTTAATCATTAATTTACATTCCAATAAATTCTTTTTTCCTTACAAACTTTTAATTATTACTAAATTCAGATTCTACCATATAACTAATCTTTTATTTTTATATTATAATCTTACATAATTTTTACAATATATTACAATAAATATATTATAAAAATCATAGAAGTTTTTAAAATAAATTTCTATGCTAATTTTTTATATACAATTTACTCTGCTTCATTTAAAGATTGTTCTATTTCAGTAGCTTGTACAGTATCTACCACTTCATTATTATTATCTATGATATTTGTTTCATTTATAACCTCTTCTGAAAAAGAAAATGTCTTTTTTTCAGTTCTTGCCTTTTCTTCAAATTTCCTATAAAATTCTTCTTTTGCATTATTTAGAGTTTCTTGCATTGCATTAAACATATCCTCTACATCTTTTTTAGTAAAATCATAAGTATTACTTCTTGCCATTGGTTCTAAAATTTGAATATCATGTAAGACATTATTTACTCTTTTGCCTGCAAATTCAATAAATTTTTTCCTTTTTTCTTCGTTTACTATTCTTTCCATTTTACTTCCTTTCATTTTTTATAGTATTTCTATTTATTACTTTTATGCTACATATATTATCACAAAATTTTACAAAATTCAATATAATTTTCTTAAACTTATTAGAAATTATGACGGTTAAAATTACTATACCATCTTACACTTATGAATTTTTGTTTTCCTCACTTTATTTTATTATTATTTTTTTCTTCCAATTCTTTTTCAATAATTTCATCTAAATCATCTTTTATTTCTTTACCAGTAATATCTTCATAAGCATCTTTTATTCCATTTTTTACAGCCCATTTTACCACAAAATATAATGCAATTAAAATAATTATTGCAGTTCCTCCACTAATTCCTAGCTCTTCCCACATATTTTATTACTCCTTTCTTAATTACAATAAAATATACCACTTATACTAGCAAATGCAAAAACACAAAATATAAGTAAATTATACTTTTTTATAAAACATTGTACATGTATTTTCTAAATCATCTCTTTAACTTCTTAAGCCTAAAAACTCCATTTCAAAATTCTGCTTAACTCAACATACTTATTTACATTTTGTAATAAGGGTAAACACCAACATTAGGAATAAACTATCCCGCCGCAAGCAACGGGGTATTCGCCTGTATGTCCTACTCAAATAATGTAATCTGTCCATTATACATCTTATTATAACACTTTCCCTGATTCTTTACGTAGTTTTCTACTTGTTTCTCACTACCATTTTTTCCGACTGTTCCAACGAAATAACCGTCCACTCCAAAAATTTCCTCCCCAAAGTTTTGTCTTTACTTCAGGACATCTTTTAAATATTTCTCTTGCCGTTACACCTTTTACTATATTGGCTATTTGGGAAGGTGAAATTTTTGGTACTGATTGTATCAAAAAATGTACATGATCTCTATCTTCCCCTATCTCTATAAAATTTATTTCATACTGGACGCTTATTTCTTTACATGCTCTTATCAACGCATCTTTTACATTTCCTGAATTGAAAACTACTCTTCTATACTTTGTAGGACATACATAGTGGTATAATAATACTGATACATTATTCGATTTATGTATATATTCACTCATTTTATCATTCCACACCTTTCATCAGTATTATTATACCACTTAGCTTGTTACGACGCAAGCGTCGGGGAACTAAACCCGAAGAGATTAAACGAACCTTATATATAATGAAAATATATAAGTAGTACTACCTAACTGTAGTATAATACTTCTTTTTTACAATTATAATATATTATCCAATTCTTTTCTTTAGTAATAAGTTTTCCTCTGATAATTCCAATTTAGTTTTTTCATACACTAATTTCATAAGCTGTTCATTATCTTTTTGTAAATGATACTCATTTACAGAAACAATATATTGTTTATCCTTTTCAATTGCTATTTCATGAGCTTTTATAATTAATGTAGCAACTTGTCTTTTATCTATTCCCTCAAAGCAAGAAGAATCCTGTATTAAATATTCTACCAAATCATTATAATATAGTAATAGTAAATCAATTACTATATTTTTTACAGCACTTATTCCTTCTCCTTTATCTCCTCTCAAATTTAAAGTTACTCTTATAGGCATGCTATTTATTCTTTTTTCTGAAGGTATTTCGATGTCAAAATATGCTTCTTGGTCATCTTCATAAATTTCATCCACTAAATTAAACACATAAGTTCTATACAAATTAATTAGTTCTTTATACATTTTTAATTTTTGCTCTAAAATAGTATATTTTTCCTTAATTGCATCTTCTATTTTTTTCTTGTTTGATAAATCATCTATCACCCCTGATACTCTACCATACTCTTCTTGATTTTCAGCTAATTCGGTATTTTTTACCTCATATATATTCATTGCTTCTCTAAAAATATCGTTATCTGATATTTTGGAAGATAACTCATCAACTTCTTTAGATAAAATCTTCATATCCTCTTGTAATTTTATATTTATATTTTCTAATTCTTTTAATTCTTTACTATATATTTCTTCTTTATCTTTAAACATATTATCATAAAATTTCTGAACTTCAATTAATTTTCTCTTTGTTAATTCTGGAATAACAATATTGGCTTGATTATATAAATTTATAATATCTTTATATGATATGTCTGATTTTTTACATTCATTAATTAAATCTTTTAATCTTGTTACCCTATACATATTTTTTTCTATCAAAAGCTTCTTTTCCTTCAAAATAGAGTTCTTTTCTGAATGATTTTTTATAAGTTGCATAGAATCTTGTGATATATTTAAACTACTAATTCTTGTTTTTATTGATTTTAACTCTTGCTCTAATTTTGTTTTCTTCTGCAATAAAACAAATTGTTTCTTTTCTAACGTCTTTATGTCTTCTTTAAAAAACTTATTGTATTCATTATATGACTTAAGTTTTTCTTGTTCTGTTTTTGTTTGTATAAATATATCTATCAATTCATTTAACTTTAATAAACTCAAAAAATTCTTTACGTCTTCTTTTGTGGGACTTTTATTAACACTACTTATTATATTATTTCTTTTTTCTAAAAATATCTGCTTAGAATTTATACCTCTTTCAATTTTAAAAAACTCTATATATTTACTATAAGAATATCTCTCATTATTAATTTTATATTCATTAACTCCTAAAACTTTACTAATTTTATAAGTATTTTGATTATACAATATAGTTGCTTCTAAAATCCAGCCCTGTATTTCTTGTGGATAATCTTTTTTTTCTTCTTTTCTTCCTAATACATAAGAAATAAACTTGAATAATAAAGTTTTTCCTATACTGTTTGAAGTTTTTTTATCATTTTTAGGTTTTACTATTTTTCCATAAATCATAGTCATACCATTTTTATAAAACTCTATATCTCTAATTTGTATTCCTTTATCATTAATTATTTTAAGTTGTAATATTTTCATTGAATATCACCCCTTTTTCATTATAATTTATCATTTGTGACATATACATATATGTTATAGTTAATATGTATTTACTATAACTTGGTTTATTTCGCAATTTTCCATTTTGTATATAGTCTTTATTTAATTTATCCCAAATCTGTTCCACAGTATATTTTTTATCTGAAATAATATCTAATATACAAGCACTTAATCCAATTAAACTTTCTGAAATTGTTATGTATTTATTAGGTAATATCATTTTTTACATCTTCCTTTTCAAATATATCACATTTATCAAAAATATATACAATCAAAAATTTTAAGGGTAATTCTAAAGCACGTCTACATTTATGTACTTCTAAAATTCTCTGTATTATTAAATCGTATAATATTTCACCTGAATATTGAGTACTTAATTCTTTATATGTATTAATTATATACATTCTTGTTGTTTCAAATTTTGCAATTTGTTCTATATCTTGATTCATAAGTCTTATTACTTCTTCTACAATATTTGCTTTATCCAATATTACATTTATTTCTTGCTCTCTTTTTTGTAAATTATTTATCTTTATTTTTTTTGGTGTAGATATTCTATTGTATTCTTCAAATTTATTTGAATATAATGTAAGATAATCATACTTTTCAGATATACAGCTAATTGTGTCTATAATATCTTGAATATTAGGTATATTTAAATCTACTAAATTTGAAATTCCTAATTGCACTTTTAAGTTCGTTAAAAGTTCTATTGGTAATTCTTCAAGGTATATTCTAAAATCGTATATATCCATAACTTGATTATCAAAATCAATATCATATTCTTTCTTATATTTTTCAACTGTATAATCAAAAAAATTCTCTGGATCTGGTGGCAATCTCTTGTCAATATTATTAACTAAAAATATTGTTTTTGAAATTTTTCCTCCCCACATGTTCTTTTCATATACATTTTTTAATAATCCCTTTAAATCTCCTTCAAATTTTTTCTTCATATCCTTTGTAATGTTATCTACATGTGATAATGGAGAACTAATCATATAGAATAATGCTTCATCTTTCACATACCCATCATTTTTATAATCACCTCTCATAGGCTCTGGCATTACATATTCTTTATTTATAAATTTATAATATTCTCTTAAAACAATACCAACATTATTTTGAAAATTAGTTCCTGTAGTACCTCTTAAAAATTGAATAATACTTTCTACAAATTGTGATTTTTTACTAACATATTCTAAATTATTCATCCAAATACCACCTTATCTTCTATATTATATATAGTCAACAACTCTGCACTTAAAGTACAGAGCTTGTTTTGCGGACTGAAAG
>CAOKPF010000027.1 GCA_948470565.1 uncultured Clostridium sp. | reverse complement strand
GGTGCTAGTTGCTGTCTATTTTTCAGAAAATTATTTTTTTACTCTTAATTCCTGATAAATTTACAGGATAAAATCGAGTATACTTCGTTTTAAGTATAATATTTTACATAATTTTTGACTGCATATTGTAAAAAGGCTATATTTTAGGATTTATTTGAATTTTAAATCAAAAAACCTGAAAAACAAATTTTATAATATTAAAACAAAATACTATTGTTTTATGTAAATTATATTATTAGTAGTTAAATTTTTAGATTTAGGATCGGCTCAAACGCACTAAACGCGATTTTATCCTGATAAATTTAAATAAAAATTTGCAATTGACTAAATTATATGGATTGAGCGATAAAAATTCCTGCAAAGTGTAGTATATACCACTTTGCAGGGCTTAGTTACAACATATTGCAATACTCAACATAGTCATAGTTGAGCAAAATTTTTACTTGTTGAACAATGTTTCTTATCTCATTTGTTTGCTTTTTGTTAAATTCATTAGTACTAATGTAGGAATTTCCTACTTCTATCAATCTCATACCGTTTAAGTTTAAATTATCGGTTAGTTCATTTGTATTACATCTGTTTATCTTAAAATAAGATCGATATCTAATTTTGTGTTCTTTTTCAAATAATTCATATGTATATAAATAATTTTTAAATGTTTTTTTCTTAAGTACTAACATATTTACGTATTGGTATATATACTTATACACAAAATTATATATGTGTTTTAAAGTATATATTGCCATTACTTGAATGACTAATGTTGTAGTCATTATTTTAAATAATACTGTAGTATTTTTTTCCATGCAACTTAATATAAATAATATGCACATGTTTATCCGAAAAGTAAAGATTAAAAATGGTTTTATCTTGTTTTCAAATTTTTCCATAAAATACCCCCCTAACAATGCATTTATAGTTATCGCTTTTTTTTACCTCCTAAAAAATTTTTATTAAGATATAAATAATTATATGGATATTATATCACTTTTACATGTTTGTGTCAAATAAATTTTACATAATATATAAAATTTATATTTTATTATCATGTATGATAAAACTATTTTGTAACATTATTTCAGTTTGTCTTACTATCTCTTTTATTTTATTTGACTGCCTTTTATCAAATATTCCGAATGATATATAGGCATTTCCAGTATCAATAATAGTAGCAAAACTTTTATCTAAAAGATAAGAAATTTTATTTGTTAGTTCATTATTATTTTTAATAAAAGTTTCGTATCTAATAAAATATAGTTTCCTAATTAGTTTAAAACTTCGTTTAAAATAATTAAAATAAAACTTTCTAAATATATAGATATATAAATTTTCTAACGATGCCATTGAAATTAAATGAATTACTAATAAAATTCCTAGCATAATCCATGTTAGCGACCATCTTTTTGATATGCATAATAAAATCATAATTAACCAGTAAATTGATATTGACACTAATCTAAGTGTATTAAAACTTAAATTTTTCATAATATACCTCCTAATAATAAATTTTTATTAATATATAATATAATTTGCATAATTATTATAACATTTAAACTATATTATGTCAATTGAAAATAATAATTAATAGTAAAAAAAGGTAGTGAAACTTCGAGTATAAGAATTATTTTGTATTGTAAAAAAATATAAAATATGTTACAATTATTACTATAATTGAAAATTTTGTATAAAATATCAAAAAATTACTTAGAATTTAGAATATATACTTATTTATAATTAATTATTTTGGAGGTTATATTGATATATTTAGAAATTATAACAAGCATTATTATATTTATGATTATGTCATATCTTAGTGCAATTGATGTTGCTTATTTATCTATCACAAAATCAAAGTTTAATTTTGATATTATAGATAATAAGAAAAAAGTTAAAAGATTAAAAGCTATTTTAAATAAAACCAGTTCTATTATATCTTCAATAAAGTATACTAAATCATTTTTAGATTTATGGTTGGGAGCATTGATAGCTGAAATAATTGCATCACCATTGTACAAAAATATAAATTTTGAGTTGAAAAATACAAGCTTAGCATATTTTATTAAATACATTATTATTATTGCAACTGCTCTTATCTTAACATATTTGTTATACTTGTTTGCAGAATTAATACCTAAATCATTAGCTATAAAAAATAAAGAAAAGGTAGTAGTATCAACAATTAATTTTATATATTTTATATCAAATTTATTTATCCCAATTACAAAGCTTGCAAAAATTACAGAAAGTATAATAATAAAATTATTTAAAATAGATAGAAAATCTCAAATATCATATAAAGATAGTGAAATTAAAGAAGTTGTTGAAATTGGACAGGAAATGGGAACATTATCAAAACATGAGAGCTTTATAATATCAAATTTCGTAAAATTAGATGAAATGACTGTTGGGGATATAATGAAAAATATTGAAGATGCAGTAATATTAGATTTAAATGATACAAAAGAAAGTATAAAGAATGTAATAATAAATTGTAACTATACAAGAATACCAGTAAGTGATGGCGATATTAGAAATATTATAGGGGTTATAGATGTAAAAAGCATATTAAAAAATATATTACAAAATGACAAAATTTCAACGAAAAATTTTGTACAGTCTTGTATTAGAGTTTCGAGTGGTAAAAGGTTAGATTTGTTATTTAAAGAAATGCAAAATAGTAAAGAATATATGGCAATTGTTACAAAAGAAAAAAATATTGCAGTTGGTATTATTACTATGAATGATATAATAAATGTTATTACAGGAAATATTGAAGATTTAGGAGAAAAATAAAAAATTACATATATATATTTACGGTAAGTGTAATATTATTAAAAATAAGTAAATTTATATAAAACTAGAGTACCAAAAGATGTATTCTAGTTTTATACATTGTCTAATGAGTTATAATAATCGCTTAAAAGGTAATCTACAGGTATCTTAAGAACTTTTGATATTGCACATATTTCATAATCTACGATAGTCCTATTTCCAGTTTCAATATCATATATAGAGTTAGCAGGAATATCTATACCAATCATTATCATTTTATCTGATAGAGTTTGTCTTGATAGATTTGCAGCAATTCTATATTTTTGAATGTTTTTTCCTATAACATTTAATTTACCTTTTAATAAATTACTATGATTTCTTGAATTTGCCATAGCTCCTCCTATACTATGATTTTACCATTAATTTAATATATTATTTATGGACTGATGGAGAATTTACGTTTATCTTCAAAACAATAGTTTAAAAGTATTATATGTATTATTATAAAAAATATTATTTTTTGTATAAAAAAGGGATTTACAGAGTAGGAATTTTAAAAGTATATTTAGTAGTAAGGTATTACTTTACTATATATATTAAAAATAATATAAATATTTATTTATTTTTTTATATATACAAATTTTGAAATATTATATTGTAAAGTTATGTAAAATATAATATGAAATATGATGAATTTTTGATAAATCTGAATATATAAAGTTTACATACTTATTAAAGTGTGATATAATAATTATGTATAATAAATAAGGAGGTAATGCTAATGCTTACTAAATCGAGTGCAATTGATAGAATGTTAAGAGAGAACCCACATTTAAGAGAAAGAAGATTTGGATTACCAAATATAGGAGCAAGGCATGATGGAGAACGGTTTAATCCTGCAGTTCAAGCTATTGCTAATGCCATAGATTTTTATGGGTATGAGGTACGTGATGAAAACATTGTAGACATACCAGATATGGATTTAGGTAGTGGAAATCCAGTAAAATTTATACCTTTTCCACCTGCAATAGACGCAATGAAAAAGTCTTTAGATAATGACCTTATGTATCGGTATCCATATACAGAAGGTGACGATAATATAAGGCAGCAGTTACTGGATTATGTAGAAAAAGAAGGCTTTGTAAATACAGAGCCATACTCACTTGATGGAATTGACAATAAAGGACTATCAGTGCATAACATTACTTTTTCTGCTTCCACATCTGTGTTATATAATCAAATAATAAATATAATATCAAAACCAGGAGATGTTGTTTTGACAACTGCACCAAATTATGGACTTTTTACCATAAGAACTGAGCGGGCGGGTGCAGAAGTGGAAGTAATAAATTTGGAAAAGGAAGATAATTTTTTGTTAAATCCAAAGAAACTTGCTGATAAAATTGATAAAATAAATGAGAGTTTGCAATATGTATATAACAGGAGAAAGGGTTATGTTCCAAGAGTTGTAGCATTTTTAAATACAAATCCAAATAATCCAACAGGTAAAGTGATGGGAAAAAATCAGTATGAACTGTTATATGAGATAGCAGATGTATGCAAGAAAAGGGGAGTTTTTGTAATAGATGATTTAGTATATCGTGATATTTGCTATGATGAAGAAAATATCGCTTTACCGATTGCAACTATACCTAAGATGTTTAAGAATACAATATCGCTTTTTAGTCTTTCAAAAAGTTACTCAATGGCAGCATTAAGAGCTGGATTTGTAGTAGCAGATGAAATAATAATACGTGAAATTGTAAATAGAACATTTCAAAGTATGGATTCTGTGCCAGATATAATTGGAAAGGCATTAGGAGGCGCTTTTAATGCTACTCCAGAAAGATATATGGAATATGATAAATATTTTAGTGAGTTAAGGAAAATTTATTTGTACAAATTTAATTTACTAAAAGCTCTGGTTAATGGTATTGATAAAGTTTTACCACAGTATAAAGAAAAGATAGAACAAACTGTTAATAGTATTTTGGGTAAGTCAGATGCTAAGAAAGTATTAGCAGGTATACCTATGGTAGACTTTCCAAAGAATTTGGAACCAGAAGCAGGATTTTTTGCAATTCTTGATTTTACTGAGTTAAAGGGAATGAAATACAAAGATATGGTTATAAGGAATGATGAAGATTTACTCAAATTTTTTTACTTAACATCAAGAACCAGATTTTTAGTAGGTCAATCATTTTCCTGGCCATATAAAGATGAACTTGTTGGTAGAATATCATTTTCTACTGAAGATGAAAAGTTAGTAAAGGCAATGTTAAACATTTATAATGCAGTACTACTTTTAGAGCCAAAAGATGATTATGTAATTCGTAAGAATTTATTTAAGGATCAGGCTCAAATGGCAAAAATAAAAGTTGATGGTTGGAAAAATGCATATGACACTATAATTTCATCAACTTATCTTAATTCATTAAATTATGAAGAACAAACAAAAAGGTATGAAGCTAGCTTTGAAGAATACAAAGATTTAGTTTTTGTTGCAGTAAAAGGAGAGGAAATATTGGGATATTCATGTTTTAATCCTATACCTAATGTAGATAGATTTGATTCAGAATTAGTTAGCTTATACATAAAATCTACAGAAATCGGCAAGGGAATAGGAACTTCTTTATTCCTTCAAACTTGCAAACAGTTAGCTGATTTAGGTAAGAAGAACATGATTGTATGGTGTCTTAGTGATAATGAAAATGCAATTAGGTTTTATAAAAAACTTGGTGGAAATATTGTTAGAACAAAGGAAGCCAAAATTGGAGAAAATAGATATAAAGAATATGGTTTTTATTTCCAATTGAAATAACACATCATTAACTTATTAATTACATTTTTTAAGAGGAGGTATATTTATGTTTATTCAAAAATTTGGTAATGTTGGAAAAGTAAATTTTTATACCGAAAGGCAATTTAACAGTGATGATGAGATAAAAGAATATGCAAGAGAGAAATTGAGAGAGAAAAATTATACAGGCACTATTAAAAAGGTATATGTTAATGATATGCTTGTATTAGAAAATGTAACTATAAGCTAATGCAAAGGGTATAAAGTATAATCAATATAACAAAACAGAATAATTAAGTTTATTCTGTTTTGTTGGTTTTAAGATTATTTAAATAGTCATTTATAATATTATTTATCTTAATTCTTAGTGAAATTGGTTTTATAACTTCAATATTTTCTAAATTTCTTAAAGCAAAATATTTAAATCCATCAGGATAGGATAACACTTTTGCATAAAAACTATTATCATCTATTTTTTTTAAAACTATATCTTTTCCAAATTGTTCTACGATCATATCTAAAAGTTTAGTATTACATACAAATTCAATTTCTTCTGTTTTGCCACTAAACATAGAAACGTTTGATTTTATATAATCATTAATTTCATTTTTATTAAATTTAGTAGATACTTTATCCTCTAGTATAGTTATATTTTTCATTCTATCAATTCTATATGTGTACAACTTAGAAGCATTATTTTTTAAGCATATAACGTAAAATTGTTGTAAATTATATACAATATTGTAAGGACTACATTCTATTGTATTTACATTTTCTTTTTTTAATATATCATTATCTAATACATATTTCCAATATGTAAATTTAATTTTCTTTTTTTCAAATATTGCATTTGATATATCTTCAAGATTTTTAATTACTTCAGCATTATCCGTTTTTGTATTATTACAAATTATATTATAATCCTTAATTTTTTCATTTTCATATATATTTTGCATATTTTTACATTTTTTAATGATATTATTAGCCACATTTGGTACAATGTAATTTGCATAATTAAAGTGATCAATTATAGCTCTTATTTCGCCTGTTTCAAAATCTGTATAAGGATCTTTTAAAATGTAGTATCCTATTTTATTTTCATTAAAAGTTGATATATCAAATTTAAATTTTTCTTTTAGTAGATTAATATTTCGTCTTATAGTTCTAGAATCAATATCTACGTTATAATCAGTTTTGATTTTTTCCTTGATTTCCTTTACACTAAGTAAATGATTTTCATCACTATACTTTTTAAGAATATTTAATATATATAATATATTTCCATTTTTTTCATAAAGTTCCATACTATTCAACTCCATTAAAATATTTACTAATTATTTCATCATTAGTTTTATTAGCTTTTAAAACGTCAATTATTTTTTCTGCAATTTTTTTTCCTCTTTGCTCTATCATAGTAGGTACTAATTCAAAAAAGCTTTCACAATGTTCATATATTTGCGGCTTTATTTTAGAAGAAAAGTGATTTTCCCAAAACTCTTTTGGAATATAATCAGAGCTAGTAATATCAACAAAAGGCTCTAAGTAGTTTTTCTCAATAAAGGTTTTCCAACCTGTTATTCCTTTACCAAAGTAGCTTAAATAATTTTCCTTTAATATTTGTATTGCCTCAATATTCTTTCCAACTAATTCTTCTAAATATGTGTCATTTTCATATTTGTAATAATTATAAATTTTGTATATTGTAAGATCCCAGTAATCTCCAACACATTTATTTCTAGTGGTATTAAAATAAAGTGGTGGTTTAAATGGTATAGGTATAAAGTTCCCAAGTGTATGATTTAAATTAGTAAATTTTTGAATATTATAACTATTATTAAGCATATTTTTGTTATTTTCTTTGTTGCAAAAATAAAGATAAGTATCAACAATTTGTTTAAATGAGTTCATGGTATCGCCATAAAAATTAATACAGTTATCACTTGCAAAACAGTATTTCTGGTTATATTCATTATAATTTGGTTGAAGTTTTAGTGTTCTTGAATTTAATGTAACAAAATCAAAAGCTAAAGCATATATAACGCAGGATCTGAGTGAAACATCACAATCTATTTTTAACGTATTACCACCATGTCTTTTAAATAGCAACATTTTTTCATAACTATTATTGATAGTATGTGGTTCTATATCAAATAAATTACATTCTAAATTGTGTATAAAATTTAGTTTATCAAGCCATTCATCTTTTACATCATAATATACAATTGCATTTAAATCATTATTAGTTACAGATTTTCTTAAATCATTTAATATTTTTTCTATATTACTTATTAATTCTTGTTTTTCCATTCAAACAACCCCCTTCTAATTTAAATTATATATAATTATATCATATATTTGAAATATAAGTATATATTTTATCTATTTAAATTTTCTTTATAAATTTCATTCTCATCTACAAAATATATATTTGAAAATCCCTCATCGTAGCTTGGTAATTCTAAATTATCTGTTACATTAATTCCTATTACATTTCTTTGTTCACAATTTTTTTCATATTGTTTATTTGATGAAAATATACAGTATATATCAATTTCTCTATTTGTAACATTTTTAAATTCTTCTATATAAAATTTTCTTCTAATATATTTAAGAAGTGTATGCTCCATTACAACATCATTACCTAATTTTATATTCTCAATAAGATCATCTTTATTAATTCATATGACTTTTTTGTTGCTTCCAAAATGTTATATCCGTTTTTTGCTAAATCTTTTTGATATTTGTATAGGTATAAATGAATGCATTAGGAAAGTTTTTACGTATAAAATACGATTTTCCAGAGCAGGTTTGCACCATCACTATTTTTATAGGTTCTTTTTGATTATTCATAAATTACTCCTTTAATTTATTTATTATTTATTTCAATTAGGGACATCTCATAAATAAATGTTATAATTTTTATGAAAAGTTTTTGCTTAGTAATAAAATGGAATAAATTTCTAGTCATTAACTTAAGCTATAATGCTTGTAAATAGTAGTTGAAAGTGTTGTTTACCATCACACTTCACAGAATAATTTAAAATATTAGATTGTAAAAAAATAAATTTGATTTTTATACAATTAAGCATGTTAAACCAATGTGCTCTTAAGTTAATGAATTGATTATAATGTGCTGTTTTTTCATGCTATTTAATATAAACTTTTTTACATATTCAAAATTCACTACTAAATAAATGAATTTAAAATTTATTTAGTGATAAATTTTAAGTTTATATAAAAAACGTAACGTTTGTTTATGGAACGTCCCTTAATATAGTATGATATTTAATTTATACAATCTCCTTTACTGTATTTATACGTGCAAAGTGGATTGTATAAATTACCTAAAGTTTTTACGATTATTTATTTGCCCTCTTAATATTTGTTATTCTATCAATTACTAGAATATCATAATTTTCAATATGATTTATTTTTAACATTTCTGAGTTATATACATATTTGCCATTATTAATATTAGCAATTTTTTCATTGTCAGGCCATATACCAAGACTTGTATATTCAAAGAAATCATATTTATTATAGAATACCCAGTATTTTAGAATTAATCCAGTTTCGTTTTCAAATGCTTTTATACTTTCTTTATCAAAATTCTTAGGAACTTTTTTGGCTAGTTTTTTAAGTTCCTTTTGAGCAAATATACTATTCATATATACAGTTCGAATATCTTTGTATAAATTAACATAATCAGTAACTCTTTCAACATTATTAACCATGATTTGGTACTTTTTCATTACACTTACTCCTTTTAATAATTATTATACTAAAAAAAATAAGTAAGTCAATTAAACTGGTCACATAATGTATAGATGTATTTTATATATTTATTTTTTGTATATTTTGAATTGAATTAAATTGTACATTGAATTTATTATTTTAAAGATTATTTTCAGGGAAAATTCATGAAAAACTTTAAAAATATACACACTTTGGAAAATTTTATGAATTTCCCCTGGAGAAAAAAGTGTGTAAACTAAAAAATAACTATTAGTGACGTTCCATAAATAAATGTTATAATCTTTATGTAGACTTAAAATTTACCACTAAATAAATTTTAAATTCATTTATTTAGTGGTGAATTTTGAATATGTAAAAAAAGTTTATATTAAATAGCATGCAAAACAGCACATTATAATCAATTAATTAACTTAAAAGCACATTGATTTTACATGCTTAATTTAATGACATTGAAATTTATTCCGTTTTATTACTAAGTAAAAAAACTTTCATAAAAACTATAATATTTATTTATGGAACGTACCTAAATACAATATCTTGAAAAAATATCCCAAACTATTTATAGTTTGGGGAGTAACAAATTTATTTGTTACTTTTGTTCTATAATCCTTAATATTGCTAAACAGTAAAACATAAATGGAAAAATTATGTGAAAAAATTTTAAAGTTATTGTAAAATATATATTTGTATGGTATAGTATATATAAAGGAAGTGACAATGTGGATAAAATAAAAATACCTTATGGAAAATCTGATTTTGCAGTGCTTAGAAAAGAAAAATATGAATATGTAGATAAAACAATGTATATAGAGAAGTTAGAAAATTATATAAATGCAATATATGTACGTCCACGTAGATTTGGAAAGAGCTTATTTACGAGCATGATTTCATATTATTATGATATATATGAAAAAGATAATTATGAGAAACTTTTTAAAGGGTTATATATATATGACAATCCAACAGAGAATAAAAATAATTATTATGTTTTAAATTTTAATTTTTCAGGAATGAATGTGAGTAGTACCAAAACAGAAAATGAAATAGAGTCAAGTTTTAATAAGAGAGTGTATACACTATGTAAAGAATTTATAGGTAAATATAATTTAGATATACAATTGGAGGATAATAACAGTGCTTCAATAACTTTATTGATGCTTTTATCACAATTTAAAAATTTAAAACTAGAAAATAAAATATACATAATAATAGATGAATATGATCATTTTACAAATGGAATGCTAGAAGGAAATGTATCAGGTTTTTTTAAATCATTAGGGCAAGGAGGATTTGTAAGGGCATTTTATGAGGTAATAAAGGAATATACTGAGGGAACTAATAGCGTAATAGATAGATTTTTTGCAACAGGTGTAGCACCACTTACCTTAGATAGTTTAACGTCTGGTTTTAATATAGCAACAAATATATCATTATTACCTGAATTTGTAGCAATGTGTGGCTTTACAGAAGAGGAAGTAAAAAAATTAGTAAATGAAGCAGGTTTAAATGGAGATATATACAAAGAATTAGAAAAAAACTACGATGGTTATAGATTTTGTTTAGATAGTGATGAACATACTTTTAATACAACATTGGTTATGTATTATTTGAAAAACTATGTTCAATTTAATAAAGCGCCACGAGATCTAGTAGATAGTAATTTAGCTACAACTGGAAATAAAATAGAAAGCTTTATAAATATAATGAATCCTGAAAAAAACTATGAAAAATTAGTTGAATTAGTAACAACTGGTAAAACTAGTGGTAATTTAGTAAGACAATTTGAACTAAATAGTACTAGGTTTAGTATAGATAATTTTCTATCTTTGCTATTCTATCAAGGATATATAACAATAAAAGATGTAAGTTTTGATGTGGATTTTTGTATACCAAACTATGTATCAGAGAATTTATATGCAAGTTATTTTGAAGATATTATAGAAAATAGAGATGAATATAATGTAGAGGTAAGTCAAATTAGAAGTGCAATAAAAGCATTTGCAACAACAGGTAATATAGAAGAAATAACAAAAATTGTAAGTAGCTTTTTAACACATCAAAGTGTAAGAGATAAAGAGAACTTTAATGAAAAGACATTAAAATATGTATATTCACTGTTTCTTAGCTTAAGTAATAAATTTTATGTATATGGAGAATTCCCAGCACTTCAAGGATTTGTAGATATATTTATTGAAAAGTCAGCATCAAGTAATGCAAAATATGAGGCTATAATAGAACTTAAATATTTTAGTAAAGAAAAAGCAAAAGGAGTTAATATTGATAGATTAAAGCTAGATGGAGTAGAGCAAATGAAAAGATATATAAGAGATAAAAGAATTGAAAAAAGAGAAAACTTAAAAAAATTTGTAATAATATTTGAAGGATTTGAAAAATACTATATTTATGAAGTATAGACATAAATAGTAGTTTGGATATTTGTTATATAGGAAACTACCAATAGTTAAGTAAAAGACTAGCTATTGGTGTTTGTATTGTTTAATTATGTTATTCTAGTTATAATGTTAATTTAATTAAATTGCTTTATCTCTTTGACAGGGGAATTTAATCAAATTGTGCAGATTGTAACACAAATGAAATAATATAAAAATATGATTTTTTTAATTATATATATTAATAAAAAAATATATTTTAATAACATATATTACATAAATTCAGATAAACATGTAAGAAACATCTATTAGGAATTTACATAAGTATGATTTACATAAAATAAAGATGTTACCAAAATTATTTACATAAGTATGGATAAACTATACGTATTATACTATTAAATTTGTCTCACTATAATATAAATTATGTATACCTCTACTTTTATAAATAGACTGTTATAATGTAATAAAACTCAAAAATTTCCTAGTATTCTGCAAACTCAATGTATATTTTACATTTTTTTATAATATTTCATTTGTGTTACAAAACAATAAATTTGATTAAATTCCCCTGCCTGGATTCAGGTATATATTGACATCATGTTAAATATATGATATATAATTAATGTAATAAAAAATTAATATTATGGGGGTAAAATATGGCAATTAAAATTAATATAAGTGGAGTTGATATGGAGAGAAATTCAGAATTATTGAATGATGTGAAGATCTCAGGGGAGAGTTCTGTTAATATCGAAGTAAAGAATTCAAAAATGACTGAAAATTCAAGAGCACTCAATGATCTTGATGCTAAGAATAGTCAAGTTAATATAGAATTGGAAAATTTGAGTTTAGGAGAAAATGTAGACTTTATGAATAATAGAAAATTTACTGAAAATACTCCTAATAAAAAAATAGGTAAAAAACAATTCGATACTCCAAAAGGTACTAAAAAAGATGGTTTTTTTAAAAGATTATTTAATTCAGTACTAAAACGAGAAGGTAAGGAAGAGCATACTCAAGAAAGATATGCCCAAGAAGGTAAAGAAAGTTTTAAGGCTGAAATTTCTAGTGGAGTGAATTTAGATTATTCTGATACATCTGAAACTTTATATTCTGATGAAATGTCTGCTGAGAAATTAAAAGATGAGAAAAAAAATACGGATAGAACAAAGTAGGAATAAGTAAACAATAATATAATGAGGAAATCATAATTAAATGTTTTATAATTTGATTGTGATTTACTTTTTTTGTATATTTTGAATTGATTTTGATATAATTGCAAAGTATAATATAAATGATATGGAGGAATATATATGAACAAGTTTTTAAAAATATTTATAATTGTAATTATTTGTATAATTATAGGAATTATTGCTTTTTTCATATTCAAAAGCATGAAACAAAATGATGCTCAAAATGTAGAAATATATCAAGATGAAGAGATTAATATAGTTGAAACTGAATTATCAGAAGAAGAGAAGCTAAAGCAAAGAGTTGATGAAAAATTAGCTAGTATGACTTTAAAAGAAAAGATAGGTCAAATGATAGTTGTATCGTATAGAAGTAGTGAATATACGGAAGAATTAGATGGCGCATTAAAGGAAGTTCAACCTGGTGGATTTATTCTTTTTTCAGAAAACGTTACTACATATGATGAAACAGTAGAATATATATCTAAAATTAAAAGTACTGCCTCAATTCCAATGCTAATTAGTATAGATCAAGAAGGTGGAAGAGTACAAAGGATAAAAAGCCTAGCAGATATAAAAGTTCAAAATATACCAGCGATGTTTGAAATTGGAAAGAAAAATGATAAAGAATTATCATATAATGTCGGGAAAGTGTTAGCAAGGGAAATTGCAGCTTTTGGAATAAATACAGATTATGCACCTATTCTTGATATTTTCTCAAACCCAAATAATACAGTTATTGGAACAAGAGCATTTGGTTCAGATTCACAAACTGTTATTAATAATGCTTTACCGTTTGCAGAGGGAATGTCAAGTGAAGGAGTAATTCCTGTGTATAAGCATTTTCCAGGACATGGAGATACTGTGGCAGATTCTCATGTTGAACTACCTGTAGTTACAAAAACAAAAGAACAATTATATGAAAATGAATTACTAACTTTTAAAGCAGCTATTGAAAATAAAGCTCAAATGATTATGACTGCACATATTGCACTACCTAATATAACTGGAGACTATATACCAGCAACACTTTCAAAAGATATAATAAATGGAATTTTAAGAAATGAACTAGGATTTGATGGGGTTGTAATAACAGATGCAATTAATATGAAAGCCTTACAGGATAATTATACACTAGAAGAAATATGCAAATACAGTATAAATGCTGGTGTTGATATGATACTTATGCCATTAAGTTCAAGAGATACCGCAAGTACAATTGAAAGCCTTGTAAATAATGGTGCTATAACAGAGGCTAGAATAAACGAATCAGTATCAAGAATTTTGAAATTAAAGTATGAGAATAAGTTAGATGAGGAAAAAATATTACAAAAGGAAAATATAGGTACTCAAGAAAATATTGATATAATAAATAAAATAACAGAGTAGTAAGTGATTAAATAGTAAAATAAAAATTATATAATAAGGTATAAGTAAGGAAAGAATTTTATATATCTTTCTTTACTTACGTTTATTTGATGTAGATAAAAATATATTAATATTTTGTTATTCTTCTAAAATGAAAAATAAATGAAATAAAAAATATAGATAGAGATGAATAATACTATGTGTTTTGAAAAGAATATATAATATGAATAGATTATTTTTTATGAAAAATCCTGAATTGTTTCAATGTCAAAGAAAATTAACTACCGATAAAAATTATTTTGAAGGTTGGTATTTTAAAAATACAAATAATGAAAATGGTATTTCCTTTATTCTGGGAATTAATATTGAAGGTAAAGATAAAAAATCATTTATCCAAGTAATTACAAATGATACATCTTATTTTATAAATTATTCTAAAAATGATTTTAAATTTAATTTTAATCCATTTTTGATTCAAATTGGAAAAAGTATTTTTTCAAAAGAGGGTATTCATATTGATATAGATGATAATACACAAAATCTTAAAATTTATGGAGATATAGAATATTCTAATAGTAAAAATATTCATACTAGTATGTTTTGCCCTAATATAATAGGACCTTTTTCATATATTCCATTTATGGAATGTAATCATGCTATACTTAGTATGAAAAATAGTATATATGGTTCAATAAGTATAAATGATAATAAAGTGGATTTTAATAATGATATTGGATATATAGAAAAGGACTGGGGGTGTTCATTTCCAAAATCGTATGTATGGTGTCAGGGAAACAACTTTAAAAATGAAAACACTAGTTTTATGCTCTCGGTAGCAGATATTCCATTTAAAATTTTTAGTTTTAGAGGTATTATTTTTGTTTTAATAATAGACAATAAAGAATTAAAATTTACTACATACAATAATACAAGAATAAAGAAATTCTATATAGATGATTGCTCATTAAATATAATTTTAAAAAGAGGTGAATATGAATTAAATATATATTCAAAATATGAAAAAGGTAGAAAATTAATGGCACCTATTAAAGGTAAAATGCAAAAGGATATTTTTGAAAGTATTACAGCTTCTATTACAGTAACATTAAAAAAGTATAATAATATTATTTTTTCTGATACGAGTACAAATTGTGGAATGGAAATTGTTTACAAATAAAATAATAAATTGAGAATTACTGTGGAAATAGAAAGAATATTGACTTTGTATATGGGTATAATTTATTGTTTATTGTTTATTGTTTATTATTGAAAATAATTTTATAGGGTTTAGTAATTTACTATTATTTTAAAGATACTAAGAAGTTAAAATAAAAATATAATTATTATAATAACTACTATATTAAATGAATAAATTTAAGCTCATTTCATTATAGTAGGTTTTACTTTCTTGAGTTTTATTATATTGACATTTAATGCTTAATTTATATAATACAAAATACTAATAGCTATAGATAAAATTTAGTTTTTGTTTTGTGATAACATTTTTATAAAAAATATGTTATAATGTATTCAGGGAGTAAAATATGAATGTAAATGTTAGTTTTATAAAGGAAGTTAAAATACTTTGGGATTTTGAATATGCAATAATTCCAAGCAAATATGTAAAAAAAGTAGTATATAACGAAATTAAGAGAAACTCAAACTATATATATTGTAAAGATATTTTATTGCAAATGGATTTTAAATATTTAAAAACTCATGGATTATATGTTAATAATGATAATAAAGAAAAAGGCAATATTACTATTTTTGAGAAATTTGAGCATAATAATATTTGGAATATTGAAATTATATATAAGACTGAGCAAGAAGGAGTTATATCATTGTTACCACCATCAAATAGAAAAGATAATTATTGTAGTGAAAAAAAACAGTGTCCATGTGGAATGTGTGCAAAAAATTTATGTGAACATCATACTTATAATGAGGAAAGTTATATAATTGAATGGAAAGAATGTAGTGAAAATGAAATATATATGAATGCAAAAGAGATGGCAATTTTCTTTAGAAATAAAAATTTAACGAATATAATAGGTAGGAATAGTAATTTTGGTATAGAATTATTTGATTATATATTAAAATTGAATATGAAAGACAATTGTATAATTGATAAAGTTAATGAATTATCAAAGACAAGTTATGGTGCAAATATTAATTTTTGTAATTTTAAGGAAGATGTAAATAACATTTATAAAAGAATACATTATAAAAATTCAAGTACTGGTGAAATATATGGTATAAAAAAGGGATATGATTTTTCAGAACAATATTATCCTTTGTATGGTATAGATATATTTATAGTAAATGCTATAAATCATTCACATCACTGGAATTTTAGCTTTGTATTAATACCAAATTTAGAAACACAAGAAGATAGAAATAGAATATATAAGGTTATATATGATAGTGTTCCAAACGAAGGTACAAAAAATTATTTTAGTAGATGTATACTAGTTTTTAATGATAATATAAATTTAGAAGAATTCATGTTAGAATTTTATAGAAATACATATAAAAATACAAATCCTATTAAAGTTTTAAATGAAAAGCTGCTATTTGTAACATATAAAGATATAAATAAGTTTTGGTATGATATACATAATAGTTGGGATTCGTTATAGTAAAATTTGAGTAGAATATGTTAAGAATAATGTAGTTATGAAAGGTGGAATATTTGTATGAATAATTCTATTAAGATAAATATTATAAAAGGTACTAATCAAATTGGAGGCTGTATTACTGAAATTCAAAGTGATAAGGCAAGAATAATAATTGATTTTGGTGAGGACTTAGATAATGAGAATAAATTTAGTGAAAATGTTCCCAAAATTGATGGGCTTACAGTTGGAATACCTAAATATGATGCAGTATTTATAACCCATAGCCATCAAGATCATATAGGGTTAATAGATAGAATTCTTCCAAGTATTCCCGTATATGTAGAAGAAAAAAGTAAAAAAATATATGAATTAACTTGTGGGTTTAATAATAAAAAATGTAGAGAAAATATTAAAATTATAAAATTTCGTAAAGGTAGGTTTGACTCAGCTGATATTTTAATAAATGATATGATAATAAAATATTATAAAGTAGATCATAGTGCATATAATTCAGCAATGGTTTTAATAAAATGTCATGAGAAAACTATATTACATACAGGTGATTTTAGAAATCATGGATATAAGGGGGATAAATTTATTCCTACATTAAATGAAATTGTAAGTAATAATATAAGTTATAATAAAGAGGAAACAATAGATTGCTTAATAACTGAAGGAACTTGTTTTGATAGGAATAATAATATTACTGTAACAGAACAAGATTTAAGTGATAAAGCATCTCAAATATTTAGTAAGTATAATCAGATATTTATTATGCAATCATCTACTAATATAGATAGAATAACATCATTTTTTAAAGCAAGTATTAAAACTAGGAAAAAATTTATTGAAGATGTATTTACTGCTAATATAACATTAGAATTAGGAGGTAATATACCAAATCCGAAATTTGATGATAACAAAGTATCTGTATGGGAGCCTGCTATATATAAATTTTGTAAATCTAAAGAATTTAGAGAAAAATATATCGAGCCTTTGGTTAAATACAAACATGTGGAAAGTGTTTATGGAGATTATGCAATGATGGTTAAGTCTAGTATGTACCCTGATATAAAAATGTTATATAATAAGGGAAAAATTACAAATGCATGCCTTGTATATTCAATGTGGCATAATTATTTAAAAAAGCCAGATGTAGAACTGTTTGTAAATAAAGTACAAGCATTAGGAATAGATTTTGTAGAATTACATACTTCGGGACATGCTAATTTAGATACAGTAAGGCTTTCAGCTAAAATTTTAAAACCTAAAAATGTAATTCCTATTCATACAAAAAATAAAGAAAAGGCAAGAGAGATTTTTGAGAATGCAGTTATTTTAGATGATAACGAACAGATAGAAATATAAAAGGTGAAATAAAATGGAAAATATAAAAAAATATATATATAATTCTAAGTATCAGGAAGTAAATAACAATTACTGTATTGTAGAAATTGGGACGAGTGGTTTATCTTATGTTAATGACGAAATTATTCAAATTGGAATAATGAAAATAAAAGATGGTAAGCAAATAGATAGATTTGAAAGTTTAGTAAAGCCTGAAAATTCTATAAATGATAATATGTCAAAAATTACTAAAATAACAAATGATATGTTAGCAAGTGCACCTAATTTTAAAGAAATAATACCAAAAATTGTCGAATTTATTGAAGATGACGTTGTATATTTTCATAATGCCAGATTGGATTTTAGTATATTTAGTAAAAGCTTTCAAAAGTATGGTTATAATTTTAATAACACTTATATAGACTTAATAAAACTTTTAAAAATAGAATATGAATCGTTCTCAGATTATAAATTACTTACTATTGCAGAGAAACTAGGCATAGCTTATTCAAAAAATTTTGGTTATGGAATGCTTGAGCGTTTATTGCTATTAAAGCATATTATAAATACTATAATTTATAAATTTATTTATAATAATTATCTTACTATTGGAGAAAATAGGTTTGAAAAATTTGGTTTGTTGTTTTATGCTAAGAAAGCGAATTTGCTTAATAATTATAAATATATAAGGTGGAAATATCCAAAATTAGTAACTGAAATGATAAAGACATATAGTGTGAATAAAAGGCCTAAGTATTTTAAAGTTGAACGAAGGAATAAAGACTATTTTGTACATGATATAGAAATAATAAAAGAAAATTATAAAAAACAACTTCCATTTAAGTTAGATAATAATGATGATAAGCTATATAAAACAAGTATAAAGTATAATAAGCCAATAGAACTTGCATACAACAATACTATGTATGAAAAAGATCTGTGCAAGGAAATTTGGTTTGCATCATATGATGGAATAGCTAAATATCCTTTTGATATTATAGATATACAAGTTCCACTAAAACCAGCTAGAAAGTATAAATATGGTGAAATAGATATTGTTGGAGTAGATATTGACAATGAAGGTTCAGTAATAATTTACTTAATTGAGGTAAAGCCATTATCAACTCAAGAAACATTACTTAGAGCAGTTGTAGAATCAATAACATATAGGTATATGATTGAGGATAATATTGATGTATTTGTAAATTATTTTAAAAACTACATTCTTAAGTATAATGGTATAGGGCAAGGAGTAAATAAAATAAAGCAGATGATTAAAAATAACCAGGAATTTGATATTAAAACGAAATCTATGATTTTAGTTCCTGAAAAATTATATAAAGATGTTTATTCAAATGATATTTATAACAAATATAATAATGATATTGAATTTTATACAATTGCCTATGATAGAGATGATTTAGAATATCATACTAAAGACAATATAGAAAAAGCAACTTTATTTAAGAAGGATAAATATCCAAAAATTGAAAAATATATAGTTAATATATAGTTAATATATAAAAATAGCGTATTATTTAGAATAAGAAATTATCCAAGTATAAATATTGGTATTTAGAGAAAATATGGTATAATGTAGCGTATTGGAGTAAGATAGATATGTCTGAACGTATGTTATGTAAAAAATATATGAAAAATCAAAAAGTATATTTCCTAATACTTGTGTAATTTTACATATATATTTTTATTTTAGTATTTTTTGTTTTCTTATATAGTATTGTATTTTAATAATATGCAAATGTGCAGTGTTTAGATATGAAAAATCCATATTATTAAAAAGAGAAACGATATGTTAAAAATCACCTTCTCTTTTTGATAATGGGAACTAGTGAAAATATATTTGTTAAAAAATCAAAGAAAAAAATATCAAAGGCTATAAAGACAAAAAAATGTAACATTTCAAAGTTATATAAAGTATTAGAAGAAAAAATTAATTTTTATATTAGAGAACAATATATAATAAAATACCCAATATTGAAAATGGATATGGATATTTACAAATAGAAGTAATGACATAGAAGATAAACATGGTATAGAACAACTTTTAGAAGATACGTATTATTTAATGTCTGTTGGAAAACTATATATTGATAATAATATTTTATATTACTACGAATATGATAGATAAGTTATAAAAAATAATTTTTTATTTGTAAAAATATTTTTATTATGCTATAATTATTCTATAAGAAAATAACATAGGAGAATAAATGAGAAAGGTTGAATTTAGTGAATTAAAGTTAAAAAGTATTATTGATGAGGAAGAGTTTTATAAGCTATATTTAGATAATTTGCAATCTAACTTTGAACATAATGACACTTTTTGTGTGCCTAATAAGCAGTATGAGATAATATATTTGAATATACTTGGTGGAAAAATAGTATTATTAAATAAAGATTATATAATCACAACAAATATTAGAGGACAAGAATTATTTTTTGATTATGCTATTGCTTTAAAAATATATAATTGTATGTTAGATATTAATGAGAGTATTGAAGATGAAAAAAATGAATATAATGAATTGTATAAAGAAGAGAGATTACAAAAAAGTGAACAAATTGATATATTAAAAAAACAAGATGAGGAGATTTTCAATAAAAAACAAATTGAGTATAATATAATAATAAATTCAGATATTTATAAAAATTATTTAGAATTGGAGAAAGAAAATGAAAAATTAAGATTTGAAAATAAAAGACTTACTGAACAAGTAAATAATAGTTTAATTGTAAAAAAAGATAAAAATAGTTTTCTAAAAAATATAATTAATAAACTTAGAAGTAAAAATTATAATATAGGAGATTAATTATGATACAAAATATAGTTCAAAAGTCAAAAAAAGAAAACAAGAAAGTATATGTATATGCTCATAAATTTCCTGATGGAGATGCAATTTGTTCTTCTTGCGCTATTGTAGAGTATTTAAAAAATCAAGGTATAGAAGCACAATATGTAGTAACTAAAAAAATAATGTTATTTTCTGAAATTGTGGGAGATATACCAATTACAGATGGGATTGATAGTGAAGGAATATCAGTAATTGTAGATACTAGTACTATGAATTATACAGAAAATAGCTTATTTAGAAATTCAAATATAGATGATATTTATGTTATAGATCATCATGGAAGAAATAATGGCTCTGTATGTATAGAAGATGAGTTAAAACTTCCTAATGAAAATGTAATTAGACAATCTTCTTCTAGTTCAGTTTGTGAAATATTGGCAAATGAATTAGACGAAAAAAAAATTACACCTAAAATTGCGAATATGTTAACACTTGGTTTATTAACAGATACAGCAAAACTTAAATTTATAAAGGAAGATACTTTTAAAAATTTATCGAAATTATTAAAATTAGGTTCAGATTATGAACATTTAATTGAATATTGTACTAGAAAAAGCAATTTAAGAGATGAAGTAGGATTAGCTAATATGTTATTAAATACTAAAATATTTCCCATAGGGGATACTTTTGGCATGATGTTATCAATGGATAGTAAAGAGGTAAAAAATCTAAATCAGGTATATAGAATTCGTAGTCCACAAAAAAAGATTTTTAAAATGTCAGATATTAAAAATTGTAGTTTTTCATGTATAATTTCAGAAAATATTAAAAATAAATATGATGTTGAATTTAGAAGTACATCCATATATGGTAATTTTGATGTATTAAACTTGGCAACTAAATATAAAGGTGGTGGACATTATAATGCTTCTGGGTGTAATATCCAATTAGAAGATAACTATTCAAAAAATGATTTAGAAGTAACATTGCAAAAAGAAGTTAAAGAACTATACACAAATCAGGCAATAGATTTGGAACTAATAAATTTGAATGAACAAGATTTAAAACTATCAGAAATTTTAAATAGTACCAAACGTTTAACAAAAAATATTACACCTGATATATTAGAGAAAGTAGATAATCTAGTAAAAGATGGAGCAAATTATGAATATTTGTTTAAAACCTTTAAGAGTCTTGAAGAATTTATGTTGCAAAACGAAATATTAAGTGGAATTTCTGAAAATATTTATAATAAAAGAAATCCTGTTGTAAATATTGATTTATCACAAAGAAAAATAGATATGCTAATGGAAAAGTACAGTGTTTGTGAAGAGGATATATTAGATGTAATTAACATATTTTCACATATAAATGTATATTCTGCAACTATTTCACTGGAAAGCGGAAAAAGTGTATATATAGATTGTAATGGTAATATTGAAAAAAGTAAAACAAGTAATAAGATACAACCTATTTATACTAGATAGAAAGAATAAAATTATTCAAACTGGTATTTTTATAAGTATATTTTATTGGTTTTTATTTTTTATTAGTATGTAATTTTTGTATAAAAAACTCCCCATTTAGTATATTACATGATATAGTTTCATGTTTAACTAAATGGGGTTAATTTAGCTACTAAAAATTAGTCATACATAGTAGCTAAAATTGCTTTATCTCTAAGTTTATTTCTATTTAATCGATTATATCTTATTTCAGCTTTTTTTTCTCTGCATATCTCTTTACGTAAGTTTACAGGAAATCTATTCTTCTTCTGTGCGTGTGCTCTCTGTTTTTTCCGGTGGAGATTACTGCATCTAGCAGGAATGTATTTCGTTGTAATTTTTTCTTCCATTTTTAATTCAATATTGTCTAAAGTAATCTTTTCCTCCATTTCTGCCATAAGTAAAATTTTCAAATAAGATATCATATTTTTGCTCCTTTTCTTTAATAATAGAAAAATATAGTACATAACAATATTAGTATACCATAAATATATTAATATGTCAATATAAAATTAAGAATTATGTAAAATATATGTAAAAAATTTACATAAAATATAATATTCTTAATATATTTTTATAGTAATTACTGTAAAAATATAAAATTTTAAACATATTAATACTTCTTTACAGTTTACTATTAAAAATTATTTTTAAATTTGGATAACTTATCTTAGCAATTTATTGTTCATCAAAACAAAATAATTTTATAAAGTCAAGCATTTCTCTTAAGTTATCTAAAGAATTATCTATATCATTTTTTAAGTCATTATTAGTCACTACCTTAGCAAAAGTATTTATAATGCCATATTGTAGTGTATTTTCTATTGTCTTTGGTGTTATTTGTAAACTATCTATTACAATTTCTTTGTAATCATTTAAACTTCTTTTTAATATAAATTCCATTGTTTGTTCTTGTAGTAATTCTTTTGCAGTATATTTATTACTAGAAAAATTACTAATTCCATTTAAACAAACAAATGCTTTTGCCATGCTAAATAAGAAGTCAGGAGGAACAAATTCATAATTTAAACAAATATTAATCATATCAATAAAGTAATATGTAACTTCCTTTTCTTTTACTTCTTTACAATATTTTTGGCAATCTTCCTTAAAATATTTCTTTTTTTCTTCACTCATATTTCCATAGGACACTAACATATTATATAACTTTTCATAATTTCCGGAGTATGCAGCTAAAAAAAATTTTCTACATAAGTCAGCATCATTATCATTTAAAGTACATAACAATCCCATATCTAAAAAACAAATATTGCTATTTTCATCTATACAAATATTTCCACTATGAGGATCACCATGAAAAACAACTTTTTTACCATTAAACATTGCCCAAAAGCTTGCCCTAATATAGCTATTTAATGCAGTAGTAATCTTATCTTTATTCTCATCATTTAAAGTTAGTTTGTTAATTGTTGGAGTTTTAATAAATTCCATAACTATTATATTATCTGTACAATATTTTTCGTAAAGTTTTGGGATTTTTACTTGTTTTGTATTACTTACTTTTCCATTAACGCTATCTGCAAAATCTTTGTATATTTTAATATTTTCTTTTTCATTATTAAAATCTGTTTCTTGGTGTATCCATTTTAAATATAGATCTAGTGCATGGTCACCACCTGTAAAATTATTAAAATTTATAAATTTTCCAAATCTATGAATAATTTTTCTTATTTTCGTAATGTCTTCATTTATTGTTTTTGTAATATCTTTTCGTTTTATTTTTATTGCAACTTCTTCGCCTGTTTTTAGTATTGCTCTATGGACTTGTGATACAGATGCTGAGCCAACTGGTTCTTTTTCAATAAAATTAAATATACTATCTAAATTAGTCCCATATTCTTTTTCTAATATTTTTTCAATTTCTTCATAACTTATTGGATTGCAATCATCACAAATACTAGATAATATTTTTCTATCTTTTTCAGTAAATAGATTTCCATAATTTTGTGTAGCTAATATTTGAGCTAGCTTTATATAAACTATTCCCATATTTTCAGCAAAGTCCTTTATTACTATTCCATTGTTTTTTCTAAGGATAAATTTGTTAAATAATAATTTGATTATTTGTATATATAATTTCATGTTGTAACCTCCACAAATATTTATTTATAATATCATATTTGAAAGTAGATTTCAATTATATTTTAGAAGGTATTTGAAAATTATTAGTTATTTAATATAATTATACTAATAGTTGTTATAATAGCATATTAATATGAATTTATTTATGAATAAAATTTTTAAGGGAAAAATGCTAAAATAATTGGAAAACATTTTTAAGTAGAGAGAAAACAAAAAACTCTCAAACTTGCTTGAGAGTATGGTGCAGCAGGAGGAATTCGAATCCACGACCTCTCGGTTCGTAGCCGAGTGCTCTATCCAGCTAAGCTACTGCTGCGATCTTAAATATATTGATATTACATAT
>CAOKPF010000026.1 GCA_948470565.1 uncultured Clostridium sp. | reverse complement strand
AGATGAATATGATCATTTTACAAATGGAATGCTAGAAGGAAATGTATCAGGTTTTGTAAAATCTTTAGGGCAAGGAGGATTTATAAGGGCATTTTATGAGGTAATAAAGGAATATACGGAAGGTACTAATAGCGTAGTAGATAGATTTTTTGCAACGGGAATAGCTCCACTAATGTTAGATAGTTTAACATCAGGATTTAATATAGCTACCAATATTTCATTAGATACAGACTTTACAGCAATGTGTGGATTTACAGAAGATGAAGTAAGAGATTTGGTTAAAAAGTCTAACTTAAAAAACAATGTATATGAAGAGTTAAAGAAAAATTATGATGGGTATAGATTTAGTTTGGATAATGAAGAACATATATTTAATACAACTTTAGTAGTGTATTATTTAAGAAATTATATAAATTCTGGCAAGGCACCACGTGATATGGTAGACAATAATTTAGCCACATCAGGAAATAAAATAGAAAGCTTTGTAAATTTGATTAATCCTAAGAAAAATTACGAAAAACTAATAGAATTAATAACTAATGGAGAGGTTAAGGGAAATATAGTAAGACAATTTGAATTAAATGATAATTTATTTAATGAGGATAGCTTTCTTTCATTACTGTATTATCAGGGATATATAACAATTAAAGATGTAAGTATTACTACTACATTTTGTATACCAAATTATGTATCAGAAGCATTATATGCAAGTTATTTTCAAAAAATGATATCTATAAGTAAAGAATATCATTTGGATACACAAGATATTAATAATGGAATAATACAGTTTGGTGATAATGGTAGTATAGAAGAGATGACAAAAGTTATATGTAGTTTTCTATCACATCAAAGTGTAAGAGATAAAGAAAATTTCAGTGAAAAAACATTAAAATATGTATATTCTCTTTTCTTTAGTTTAAGTAATCACTATTATGTATATGGAGAATTTCCAGCACTTCAAGGATTTGCAGATATATTTATTGAAAAGTCGGCATCAAGTAATGCAAAATATGAAGCTGTAATAGAACTAAAATATTTAAGTAAGGAAAAAGCTAAAGTAATAGATGTTGAAAAACTAAAAGAAAATGGAATAGAGCAGATGAAAAGATATATAAAAGATAAAAGACTAGAAAAAAGAGAAAACTTAAAAAAATTTGTAATAGTATTTCAAGGTTTTGAAAAATACTATATTTATGAAGTTTAGCTTATATGGAAGTAGTTTGTATATTAGGCTATATAGGAAATATACCAATAGTTAAGAAAAGGACTTAGCTATTGGTGTTTGTATTGTTTAATTATGTTACTCTAGTTATAATGTATTAATTTAATAAAATTGCTCTATCTCTTTGATTTTTTCAATTGACTTCAATATTTTAAAATGGTATAATAAGTATAGCTTTATGAGGAGTATTTAATAATATGGGAAAAAAAGTTATAATAGCCGAGAAACCTAGTGTAGCTCGTGAATTTGCGAAAGTTTTAAAAGTAAATGGAGTAAATAAAGATGGATATATTGAGTCTGATGAATATATTGTAACGTGGTGTGTTGGTCATTTAGTTACTATGAGTTATCCTGAAGTATATGATGAAAAATTAAAATTTTGGAATCTTCGTACAATTCCATTTATACCACAAGAGTATAAATATGAAGTAATAGAAGGGGTTGCTAAGCAATTTAATATTGTAAGTAGTATTTTAAATAGAATAGATGTAGATTTAATATATGTATGTACTGACTCAGGAAGAGAGGGAGAATATATATATAGGTTGGTTGATAATATGGCAGGTTGTCCAAATAAAGAAAAAAGAAGAGTTTGGATTGATTCTCAGACTGAGGAGGCAATACTTGAAGGAATAAATAATGCTAAGAAACTAGATGAGTATAACAGTTTATCTGATTCGGCATATCTTAGGGCAAAAGAAGATTATCTTATTGGAATTAATTTTTCTAGATTATTATCATTAATTTATGGTAAGAGTTTGGCACAAAATTTAGGGGAAGAAAGAAGTGTAATTTCTATTGGTAGGGTTATGACGTGTGTATTAGGTATGGTTGTAAAAAGAGAGCGTGAGATACGAAATTTTAAAAAGGTAAGTTTCTATAAAATACAAGGTTCTTTTGGTAATTCTGATACATTTGTTGCTGATTGGAAGAGTACACAAAATTCTAAATATTTTGAATCTAGTAAGTTGTATAATGAAAGTGGTTTTAAGGAGAAAAAAGTTGCAGAAGAATTTATTGAAGAGTTAAAAAAGGAAAGTAATAAAGCAGTTATAAAAGAGATTAGTAAAAAGACCCAGAAAGAAAATCCACCTTTGTTATTTAATCTTGCAGAACTGCAAAATGAGTGTACTAAAAGGTACAAGATTAGTCCTGATGAAACATTGCAGGTGGTGCAATTTTTGTATGAGAAAAAGTTAGTTACATATCCAAGAACTGATGCTAGAGTGCTTTCAACTGCTGTTGCAAAAGAAATTTCTAAAAATCTAAATGGACTTGCAAAATCAGATATAAATCCTGATATAAAAAAACATATAGATACTATGGTAAAAGAAAAATATAAGACAAATCTTCTAAAAACTAAATATGTAAATGACTCTAAAATTACAGATCACTATGCAATTATTCCAACAGGCCAGGGATTTGAAAATTACAAAAGTTTGGATAAATTGCATAAAAATATATATGAACTTATAGTTAGAAGATTTCTTAGTATATTTTTTCCACCAGCTGAGTATAATAAGGTGGCTGTTACAATTGGAATAGGTAGTGAGGAATTTTTTGCTAATGGGAAAGTTAGAAAAAAATCGGGTTACTTAGATGTTATGACAATTCCAAAACAAATAGATGAAACAGAAAAAGGCAGTAAACAGGATAATGATGAAAAGACTGTAAAAACAAAAGATGAACAAGAAAATAAGGATAATATCGAAATTTTTTCAATATTAAAAAAAGGACAAATTATAGAAGTGGCAGATATTTATATAAAAGAGGGAGAAACAACACCACCTAATAGATATTCCTCTGGTTCTATGATACTTGCTATGGAAAATGCAGGTAAACTTATTGAAGATGAAGAGTTAAGAGAGCAGATAAAGGGAAGTGGTATAGGCACTAGTGCTACTAGAGCTGAAATAATTAAAAAATTACAGAATATTGGATATATTGAAGCAAATAACAAAACACAAATACTTACTTCTACAAAAAAAGGAGAATATGTTTACGATATTGTACAAAGTAGTATGCCAGACTTACTTAACCCAAAACTTACTGCAAGTTGGGAAAAAGGGCTTAACATGGTTGCTGAAAATGAAATATCAGCAGATGAGTTTATGAAAAAGTTGGAAAATTATGTTAGAACTAAGATTGTTAAATTTAAAAAGGAAGTTTATGGTATAATTTAGTGTCAGTAGCTAATTGGAATTTTATGGAAATTATCATAAAGTAGTATTGTAAATTTTTATATAATATAGTATAATGCTTGTAAGAGGGGGAGTTTTATGGAACAAGGAAAGAGAAACAAAATATGTATAATAGTGTGTGTTACTATTATATTAATAGGTATTATTGTAATATACTTTTTAGTTAATTTACAAAATTCTAATACTTATGAAGAAAATCAGATTGATTATTCACAAAATAATGTACAAGCTTCATTAGAGGAAGGAATAAAGAAAAATAGTATATCAAAAGAAAATGAAAGTGCTATAACTGCCGTATTAGATGAAATAAAAAATGAAGTAAATATACCAGAATATGTGTTAAAGGATCTGGCAGGAGATGTAACAGCAGAACACTTATCAGAAAAGGAGTATATATCAAATATACCAGAATATGTAGACAAATTAGCTTCAAATATGAGTTTATTTAAAATATATACTGAAAATGGAAATCAATATGTAGAATATGAAACAATCAAAGTATTAAATGCATTGGGATATTCAACACATATGGGTGGAGGGATAGTACCAGGAATAAAAAGTATAAACTTAAGTGGAAACAATGTAGTATCAAATAGAATGGCAATTCAAAAGGTATTAAGTAATATAAGAGAAGAGGTAAATATATCAGAATATGTGTTAAAAGATCCAACAGGTGATGTAACAGCAGAAAATTTGTCAGAATTAGAGTATATAACTAATATGTCAGAATATGTAGACAAATTAGCTTCAAATATGAATATATTTAAAATATATACTGAAAATGGAAATCAATATGTAGAATATGAAACAATCAAAGTATTAAATGCATTGGGATATTCAACACATATGGGTGGAGGGATAGTACCAGGAATAAAAAGTATAAACTTAAGTGGAAACAATGTAGTATCAAATAGAATGGCAATTCAAAAAGTGTTAAGTAATATAAAAGAGGAAGTAAATATATCAGAATGTGTGTTAAAAGCTTTGGATGGAGATGTAACAGCAGAACATTTATCAGAATTAGAGTATAAATCAGATATGCCAGAATATGTAGATAAATTAGCTTCAAATATGAATATATTTAAAATATATACTGAAAATGGAAATCAATATGTAGAATATGAAACAATCAAAGTATTAAATGCATTGGGATATTCAACACATATGGGTGGAGGGATAGTACCAGGAATAAAAAGTATAAACTTAAGTGGAAACAATGTAGTATCAAATAGAATGGCAATTCAAAAAGTGTTAAGTAATATAAAAGAGGAAGTAAATATATCAGAATGTGTGTTAAAAGCTTTGGATGGAGATGTAACAGCAGAATATTTATCATAATTAGAGTATAAATCAGATATGCCAGAATATGTAGATAAATTAACTTCAAATATGAATTTATTTAAAATATATACAGAAAATGGAAATCAATATGTAGAATACGAAACAAGTGAAGTATTAAATGCATTGGGATATTCAACACATATGGGAGTAGGTATTCCACAAGGTTCAAGTATTGTTAAATTAAGTAAATAGAGCATATTGAATACTACTATAATAAAGTAATACGTTTTACTTATACTTTTTTGTATTATATATAAATATATAAATAAAGAGTGCCTAGAATTATATTCTAAGCACTCATATTTGGCATAAGAGTAAACCCCCAGTATAACTGGGGGTAAAAAAGCACTTATAGTTTTGACAAGGGTATCAAAAAAACTCCTACTATGATATAATAAAAATAGGTTTGACGGCCTGTAATAAAAATCATAGAAAGGAGTGAAGTCGTATGAAAAACGACACTAATAGTTTAGCAGATACTACGTGGGAATGCAAGTATCATATAGTATTTGCCAGGATAAAATCACGTTTAGTGCGTTTGAGCCGATCTTAAAACATAAAAATTTAACTACTAATAATATAATTTACATAAAACAATAGTATATTGTTTTAATATTATAAAATTTGTTTTTCAGATTTTTTGATTTAAAATTCAAATAAATCCTATAATATAGCCTTTTTACAATATGCAGTCAAAAATTATGTAAAATGTTATACGTGAAACGAAGTATACGCGATTTTATCCTGAGTATTTGCACCAAAATTTAGAAGAAAAGAAGTAGAACTAATAGAAGCAGAAGCATGTAAAGCTCACATACATATATTAGTAAGTATACCACCAAAATTAAGTGTATCAAGTTTTGTAGGCTACTTAAAAGGAAAAACAACATTAATAATATTTGAAAGAAATGCAAATCTAAAATATAAGTATGGAAATTGTGTCTTCTGGTGTAGAGGATGTTATTGTAGTACAGTAGGAAAGAATAAAAAAGCAATAGAAGCATATATAAGGAATCAATTGCAAGAAGACATGATTTCTGATCAGATAACGATAAAGGAATATATAGACCCTTTTAAGGGGTGTTAGTAACATACCGCAGGCATCAAATCCAGTGACCTCTTAAGAGGCTGCTTGTAATAAGCCCTTATAGGGCGTATTACAAACCCCCGGCTATGCTGCGGGGGATAATAATTATTATAGCACATAATTAAGCATAACTTTCAATATAAAAAACATTTTTATAATTAAGTATGAATTCTGCCTTCTTCACGTTGCCAAATCTAAATGCACTAAATTCATTATTGCCTGCTGGAACTTTCCTTCAGTAAAACTGAATATAATGTTGATATTTGATGTGTAAGTTCCGAAGAACATGATTATGTTGTTACTTTCAACTGTACCTCTTTTGTATACTATGTTTTTTTCTGATACAATCATATTACTATTTTTTCGCTTATCTGAATTTCATCAGTAAATGGATTTTTGCTTATAAAATCCAACACATTATCTTTGAAAAAATTTAGATCAGATAGAATTTGATTAAGCAACACAAATTGTGCCTTTTCGAACTGTGTTGGAGCTGCCTGTATTAACGTTACTTTGACTTTTTCTGCTGATTCGACGGTAGGTTCATCAGGTACATTTGCATGGACAGGTGTTTTTTTCTACTCATCGACTTGCTTTTCAACGTGCAGTTGTTCAATCACACCTGATAAATTATATACATAAATTGTATTGAAGATATAATTTGCCTCCGCATTCGAAAATGCTAATGATTTTACCCCACCAAATTGGTTCTTTGGGTTTGAAGAGCGAAGTAAGTACTCAACCCTCTCAATAACTTTACCATTAGATATACTTTTTGATACAAATATCATGCAATGATAAAGAACTACAGCCCTCATTAGTGTATCTTTTATGCCTAAATCATATGGTGCACTTATTTTGCGTAGTAAGAATGCAGACTCAAGTTTTGTACGCTGGCTAAAGATGTAATTTTTTGCATTTTCTGCATCTTCGGTACTTATTCCCAGTTCATTGCAGAAATCCTTTTTGTCATAGATAAGCCGCCAGATAGCGGTGATAGAAGCCTTCTTGTCAGCGATGTCAACAACAGTCCCAATTTTTTACCATTTCATTATTTTTTTCATATTTTTGTCCTCCCTCCTAATTAAGTATAACTTAATTTACATAATTTCGATAATTAAATTATATTATAGCATATGATTGTTTTATGTCAATAAAAAATAATTTCCGTTACCATTCACGGGGGGAAATTTATATTTTTTAGTCATTAATACTTTTGCACTGCCTTAATTTAAGTAATAATTTTATAAAAATATATAATAAAAATTAATACTAAAATTTATTTTTATGATTAAAATACTATAAAATTAATGTTGTTTTGTAAAAATCATTTTTTTACAAGATAAGATATTTGCTGATATAACAGTGTTTCATTTACCTTACTATATCCGTGAATGGTAACTAATTTTCTGAATAAAAATACTATATTTAAAAAAATAGTCGAAAATAGTAGAAAAAACACGCAAAATATGATATAATTATTCCAAATAAAAGGAAGGTTTTTTATGATCATAAATAAAAATGTAATTTCAAATTTAACAAAAGGTAATAGGTTTAAAAGAGCAGAAAGCTATGTAAAAAATGATAAAGTTAAAATAAAGTCTGTAGCTATAACAGATGATAGCAACTTTTCAATATCTTCGGAAGTAAGTGGTAGTAGGGTATATACTTCTAGTGTTACTGTAAAAGACAATGTAACAAAAATATATGATTGTACGTGCCCAGATTGTATAAAAAATAAATTTATGTGTAAACATATTATGGCAACAATTTTAGAGATATATAATAAAGATGTATATAAAGATATGTCTGCAACAGATATTATGAATTATAGCTTGGTAAGAGAAAAGGAAGCAAAAAAAAGAATTGATGAACTTGCAAAAGAGATGGAACTAAAAAAGAAACGTCAGAAATATGAGGCAGAATATAATATGTCTATGTCTATGTTTAACCAGTTTTATTCAAAAATAGCAAGCAATGATGAAAAGGTAGAATATGTCGATGATATAGAAAATGGAACTGTGCATCTAGAACCTAAATTAGAATATGATACGTATAGAAATAGTATGAAACTTAGTATAAAAATTGGTGTAAAGCAAATGTATAGAGTAAAAGATTTTACTAGGCTTCTAGATAATATGGAATATGGAAAAATTGAAAAGTATGGTGCCAAACTTACTTTAAAGCATACTAGAGAAAAATTTAATAAAGAAAGCTTAAAATTATTAGATTTTATAATTAAAAATGCTAGCCATATAAAATATGCTATACAAGAAGTGGAAAATAATACATATTATTATTCTAATTCTTTAGTAAATAAAAATAGTATTTGTTTGACTGGAGAATTGATTGATGAATTTTTTGATATATATAAAGGGAAAAGTTGTGAGTTTAATAGAAGTGTAGTAGAGCTTGTGGAAGAACAACCTAAGTTAAGATTTGAACTAAAAAAAGAAGATACAGATATGTATAGATTAGAATTTAATGGTAATTTAGCAGAGAATGACATAATAGATGGTAAAGAATATAAATATATAGTTACATCAGATTTATTATATAGATGTTCAAAAAATATGTCTAATGGTGAAGTAAAATTATTAGAAACATTTAAGGATATGCATAGAAGTAGCTTCTTACTAAGTGAAGAACAACTTACTGATTTTTATATATTAATTGCTCCAAAGTGTAATGATAATATAACTACTAAAAATGTTCCAAAACAAGAAATAGAAAAATATAAGCCAAAAGAACTAGGGGTAAAATTATTTTTAGACATTAATAATAAAAATAATATTACAGCAAAACTTATGTTTTGTTATGGAAAAGATGAAATTGATTGTGTAAAGGAACAATTAGGCGAAGAGGTAGTAAAAATTCCAAGAAATATTATAAAAGAAAATGAAGTAATCTCAAGAGTATTAAGAACTGGATTTGCAGCAAATAGAGATAATAAAAATTTGGAACTTGTAAATGAAGAACAAATATATAATTTCTTGTCAGGTGAGATTGAAGATTATATGAAAGATTATGAAGTTCTTGCAACAGACAAGTTTAAAGAAAAACAAATTAGAAGAGCTAATGTGGGAAAACTTGGTATAAGAGTTGAAAATAATTTGTTAAATATTGATATATCTGGCATTGATATAGATAATAGTGAATTAAAAGAGCTTATGTCTAAATATTCATTAAAGAAAAAGTATCATAGGTTAAAAGATGGTTCATTTATACAGTTAGAAGATGATGAAAATTTAGAATTTTTAAATAACCTTACAGATGGAATGGATATTGATTATAAAGAACTTACTAAAGGTAAAATAAAAGTTCCAATACATAGATCACTATATTTAGAAAAATTACTAGAAAAGAATAAAAATATAGATGTAACTAAGAATAAAGAGTATAGTAATATTGTAGATAGAATAGAAAAAAATGTTGATATAGAGGAAGTAAAAGTTCCACAAGAATTAGAAAATACACTAAGGACATATCAAAAAACAGGTTTTAGATGGCTAAAAGGAATATCAGATTATAAATTTGGAGGGATACTTGCTGACGATATGGGACTTGGAAAGACACTTCAAATAATAACATTGCTTACTTCATATTTACAAAATGAGGATAAAAAGACTAAGAAGGCTTCAATTGTAGTATCTCCTAGTTCTCTTGCATATAACTGGAAAAATGAAGTAAATAAATTTTCTCCTAATATAAAAGTCATGGTTATATCAGGTAAAGCACAAGAAAGAAAAGAATTAATAGAGAAAATACCAAAATACGACTTAATTATAACATCATATGATCTGTTAAAAAGAGATATTGATGTATATCAGGAATTAGATTATACTTTTAAGTATATAATAGCTGATGAAGCGCAGTATGCTAAAAATAGTAATACCCAAAATTCGACTGCATTAAAAAAATTAAATTCAGAAGTAAAATTTGCCTTAACTGGTACACCAATAGAAAATTCAGTATCAGAATTATGGTCAATATTTGATTTTTGTATGCCAGGTTATCTATTTAGTTATAATAAATTTAAGAAGAATTTTGAATCTCCTATTGTAAAGGATAATGATGAAGGGAAAATAAAGAAACTTAAGATGATGATACAACCATTCATTTTAAGAAGATTAAAAAAAGAAGTATTGTTGGAATTGCCAGATAAAACAATAACAATACTTACAAATAGAATGGATAAGGAGCAAACCGATATATATCTTGCTTTCTTATCACAAGCCAAAAAAGATATTGCTCAGGAAATAAGTGATAATGGTTTTGATAAAAGTAGGGTAAAAATACTTTCTATAATTACCAGACTAAGACAAATATGTTGTCATCCTGGTTTGTTTTTAGAAGATTATAAGGGAAGAAGTAGTAAGCTAGAACAATGTATGGAAGTGCTAAAAGATACAATTGAGAATGGACATAAGGTACTTATATTTTCACAGTTTACATCTATATTTCCATATATGGAAGATGAACTAAATAAAAATAAAATAAAATATTTTAAACTTACTGGTTCAACAAAAGTTGATGAAAGAATTGAATTAGTAGATAAATTTAATACTAGTGAAGAGGTAAAAGTATTCTTAATTTCTTTAAAAGCAGGTGGCACAGGACTAAATTTAACAGGTGCAGATGTTGTTATGCATTATGATCCTTGGTGGAATTTATCAGCTGAAAATCAAGCTACAGATAGAACGTATAGAATAGGGCAAAAGAACAATGTACAAGTATATAAATTTATAACAGAAAATTCTATAGAAGAGAAAATTAATGAATTGCAGGAAAGAAAAGCAAAATTGTCGGAAAATCTGTTACAACAAGGTGAAAAATTTATTGATAAATTAACTAAGGAAGATATAATGGCATTATTTGATTAGTGCAATTTAAAAAAACAAAAAATATTTAATTTAAAAATAAGCGTCTATATAATATGTAGTCGCTTTTTATTAACCAAATATATAAATTTGTTTGTCTAATAGTAAATAATTGCATATTGATAGTTGATATATTATATAGTATAATAAGCATAGAGTTAAGAATTATAATATAAGGAGGATATATGTGGTTAATTTATATATTATTGGCTTTGTTTTTGTTATATATTTTTTTAGTACTTGATTTGAATATAATATCTGTATCAAAATATGTGATTAAAAATAAAAAAATACCACAATCATTTGATGGATATAAAATAGTACAAATATCAGATTTGCATAATAAAAAGTTTGGTAAAAATAATGATAAATTAATGAGAAAGATAGATAAAATAAATCCAGATATTATTGTTATGACTGGGGATATTGTGGATAGATATTCAGGAAGATATAACTTTAGTATTGCAGAAGAGTTGGTAAGTAGACTTTGCAAAAAATATATGGTATATTATAGTCTAGGAAATCACGAAACATCATTAAATTATTGCAAATTATTAGAATTAAAAAATAAAATAAAAAATGCTGGTGCTGTTTTGCTTGATAATAGGCGTTGTAGTGTAAAAGTTGGAAATGAATCCATAAATATATATGGTTTAAATTTTAAAAACAATATGCTACCAAATAAAAATAAAAATTTTGTTAGAATAATAGAAAATTGTATTGGAAAATTGGATAAAAGTAAGTTTAATATATTACTTGCACATGACGCATTAAATTATGATATTTATGATAAATATGGCGCTGATTTAATATTTTCAGGTCATGTACATGGTGGTATTATTAGATTATTTGGAATTGGAATGCTATCTCCAAGAAGAAATTTTTTTCCAAAGTATTCTGGTGGAAAATACACTAAAGCAAAAAGCACTATGATTGTTAGTAGAGGACTTGGAAATAGTAGGCTTGGTATAAGAGTTTTTAATTTTCCAGATCTTGTGTATGTTCAGCTAAAAAAGTAAAATAAAATTAATTAAATGCTAGAATTATGAGATACATAAATAATATGAAATCTCCATATATAGTTTAAAAATTACTTTACTTTCTTTAGTACAAATGATATAATACATTATGTAATTTTAAAAAGACCAAATATTATTATAGGAGGTAAAGAAATGATTGAAAAAATAATAAAGAAAAAAAGTAGTGACAAGTATTTTATCACCATAGTGCTTACAGGTGGACCATGCGGTGGAAAAAGTAGTGTAAAAAAGGATATATTGGAATTTTTTAGCAGAAAAGGAGTAAAGGTATTTTTTCCAGAAGAACAAGCAACCAGATTTATGGAGATGGGAATAATTCCAGGTAAAACAATTAGTTATATTGATTTTCAAAAGTTATTATTAAGCTCGCAATTAGGTGTGGAGGAACTTATAAAGGAATATTATACTAATGATAAAGTAATTCTTGTATGTGATAGAGGTATGTTAGATAACAAGTCTTATGTTATTGATGAAGAATGGAAAAATCTTTTATATGAGTTGAGTTTAAAAGAAGAAGATATATATTCAAGATATGATTTAATTATGCATTTAGTTACAGCTGCATATGGGGCTGAGAAATTTTACAGCAACTCGTCTACCGAAAATTCCACAAATGCTTATAGAAAAGAAAGTATTGAAGAGGCTCGGAGGGCTGATGATGCTACAAGGAAAGCATATTATGGTGCAAAAAATGTTGTATATTTTGGAAACGAAACCGATTTTGAAACGAAAAAAAAGCGTGTTATAGAAAGTATAGCTTCATATGTTGGTGAGGATGTTCCAAAATATCAGCGTAGATTTATAATAAAAAGACCGAATGCAAATTATTTAAAAGGAAAGTTATCAGCTCAAAAGCGTGATATTTCTCAAATTTATCTGGTTTCAAATGAGTCTGAAACAGAAAGAAGAGTAAGAGCATATGGAATGTCAGGAATTTATAGCTATTACTATACTTCAAAAAGAAGGATAGATGGAATTGAGACAGTAATAGAAGATGAAAAAATATCACCATCTGAATACTTTAGTTATATTAAAGAGTGTGATAATGAGTGTAGTATAATTAATAAAGAAAGATGGTATTTTTCACATAATAGTTTAGCTTTGCAATTAGATATGTATAATGAATTAAATGGACTTAGTATATTAGAAGTGCATATGATAAGAGAAGATGATGAAATAAAATTACCAGAAGAATTTGAAGTATTATTTGAAATAACTGGAGATAGTAGATATACAAATTATAATATTTCAAAAATTGCAAGAGATAAGAAAAAGTTAGGTATATTGACTAGTAGATTAAAACTAATTTATGACAATGTAATAAGAAAAGAAGTAGTGATTATACCGCATGATAATGCTGATGTAGATGCTTGTATTTCTTGTATCTTATTAGAGAAATTGTTAAAATTCCTTGGAGTGAAATGTTGCTATAAAATAACTGGGAAAACAGCAGATAAGTTCACACAGGATATAATGACAATACTTAATGTAAAATTACATTATGGAGAAACATCTTGTAAGAATAATTTAATTTTAGTAGATCATTATGAAACTACGCATAGTGGAAATGTGATAGGGTGTATTGACCATCATCCAATATTAAAGGAATTAAACTATTCTTTTGTTGATGAAAATAATATAAGTTCAACAGCAGCAGTAATTTTTAGATATATGGAAAACTGTGGTTATCCAATAAGTAAGGCTGATGTTGAAATGCTTGCATATGCTATGTGTATTGATACAACTTCATTTAGAAGCAAAAAAGCAGTAGCAGGTGAGAAAGAATGGTTAAAAAGTTACCTGGAAAAATATGGATTAAATTATACAGAATTTGAAAAAGCTGGTATACAAGTAAATGATATTACTTCAATGAATATAACTCAAATTGTTACCAATGGACTAAAAAAATACATTTTCTATGGTAATACAGTATATGCATCGTATGTAATGATAAATACAGATAATAGATTAGATGAAAAAGCAATATGGGAATACATTTTACAAAAATGTAATACTGATGGAATTAAAGTCTGGATATTTATAAAATATATGGTAGATATTAATTTGAGTGTAATTTACTATATAACTAATGAAGAAATAGTAATTGAACATTATGATGGAATTGTTTCAAGAGGAAAAGAAATTATGCCAAGAGTTGAAGAGTTTTTAAGAAATCAGTAATATAGTTCCAGTGTAATTTTATAAATAAATAGGTATTAGAGAAATTTTCTAATGCCTATTTTTAAATATTTCTAATTTAATAAAAATTATTGAAATTTAATTTCTTCATTATTTTCTAGTAGCCAGTCAATAATATTTTTGTGAATTATTCCATTTTGACTATAATTTAACTTATCCATTGTAATTACATATTTTGGAAAATTATCTTTTATATTTCTATATGCCCCAAATTCTCTTTTAATTACTGAATCGTCTGATAGGTAATCGGCTACTTGAATATAAAATCTATCACCAAAATTTTCTACAACAAAATCAATTTCACCATTATCAGTTTTACCTATATAAACTTCATAACCTCTAGCTATTAACTCATTATATACTATATTTTCCAATCTTCCACCTATTTTCTTTTCAATAGGTGAGCTTTTTAATTGAAGTAGTCCTAAATCGATAAAGTAATATTTTTCTAGCAATGTTATTACTGATTTTCCTCTTATATTATATCTACTAACTTTACTAGCTATCATTGAATTATTTATATATTGTATGTAGTTTAAGATTGTATCTATACTTGTTTTTACACTATCATTTTTCAAAAACTTTGTTATTGAATTTGCAGATATTACTTCACTAATATTTTCCATCATAAATTGAATTATTTTGTTTAATAGATTAATATCCTTTATACTATTTCTTTCTACAATATCCTTTAAAACAACAGTATTATATAGATCTCTTAAATACATTTTTCTTTCTTGTATGCTAGTGGAATTATATATTTGAGGCATTCCACCCCATTCGATATATTCATTAAATGCATCATCTCTGTTTTTTATTATTCCTTGACTTTTTTGTAATTCTAAATATTCTGAAAATGTAAATGGCATTATTTTCATACTAATGTATCTACCAGCTAGATGGGTTGATAGTTCACCAGATAGTACTTTGCTATTTGAACCAGTTATAAATATGCTTGCATTCATTGTTGCTCTAAATGAGTTTATTACTTTTTCAAAATCTTCCACATTTTGTATTTCATCAAAAAACAAATAATATTTTTCCTTATCTTTTATTTTGCTTTTAACATATGTATTAAACTTTTTAGGGTTAGTATAATCTATGTAGTCATAGTCTTCGAAATTAACATATATAATATGATCTTCATTAATTCCGTTTTCCTTTAATTCTTCAATTATTTGTAACATTAATACAGATTTACCAGAACGTCTAACGCCAATTATTATTTTTATAAGTTCACTATTGTAGGAGTCTCTTATTTTTCTTAGATACATTTCACGTTTTATCATAAATATCAATCCTTTCAATATATATATTATGATTTTATTTTTATATTGTCAAATAGTTTCAAGTGTACTATAATCATTTTATAATTTTTTTAAAGTTTAGATTTAACACTATATATTTTTTTGAATAATAAATAATTATGTATGAGTATTAAAGTATATAAAAATATTATATGTAGATTTTGCATATATTGTATTTTTTCGTAAAAATTTGTCTGTTCATGGTAAATATATACAAATAAATGAAATTTGTGTGAAAATACGTGACTTTTTAATTAAAATGTTGTATAATGGTTACTAGAAATGATAGGTTGTATTATCATTATTAAAAGGAGGAATTATAATGAGTGAAAAAATGGTAGATGAAATTGAAGAAATTGAAAGTGTAGATACTGAACAAAATGTTGAAATTGCTACAAATCTTAATATTTCAGAGGATGTTATTGGAATAATTGCAGGACTTGCAGCATCAGAAGTTGATGGAATTGCAGGAATGACTTTAGGTTTTGTAGATGGAATTAATCAAATATTTGGTAATAATAAAAAGTATGCTAAAGGTGTAAAAATCTCTTTAGATGGAAAAAGAGTAACAATTGATTTGTTTGTAAATGTAAAATATGGAGTAAAGATACCAGATATTGCATGGGCTGCTCAAACTGCTGTAAAATCTGCTGTTGAAACAATGACAGGATTAGAGGTAGTAACTGTAAATATAAATGTACAAGGTATAATATTTGATAAGGTTGCTACTCCAAAAGAATCAGTAATAGATGATGATGACGAAGATTAAAAAAATGTAGCTCCTATATTATTATATGAGCTACTATTGTATTTTAGGAGGATTATTAAATGAAGGGTTTAGATAGATGTATATTAATTATATTTTCATTAATAGTAATTGCTTTAGCAGTTGGAATGTTATTTGTTTCTACAGATATGATTAGTCTATCTACAATAGCTAATGTGATACAAAGGTATATTTTTGCTAATAAGGTTATAGCTCTTGTTGCAAGTGCAGTATTTGCTTTATTAGGACTTGTTGGACTGTTTTCAAGATCAGACTCTGAAGAAAATGTAAGAGGAGGACTAGCTATAAAGGGTGATAATGGAACAGTTTATATTACTAGAGATACATTTGAAAACTTAATAGTTGGTGTAACTAGAAATTATACAGAATTAAAAAATGTAAAGGTGGACATGCAGGTAACAGAAGATGGAGTTGTAACTAATGTATACGCTATGATATTACCTGATACAGTTGTAACTACACTTACAACAAAATTGCAAGAGGATATTAAATCGTGTGTTTTAAAACAAACTACAGTTGAAGTAAAAGAAATAAATGTAAAGATTAAAGGTGTATATCAAGAACCAGTAAAAAGATAGGAGGCATTTTATGAAGGAGTTATTAGACTATATTGCTAAGAATAAATATGTTATAATATGTGTGACAATAGTACTTATTATGTACGCCTTGGGAATTGTAGAATTTTTGTCAAAATTAATTATACTTTTGTTATTAATTATTGGTGCAATATATTTAGGTAAAAAAATGCAGGATAATGAAAATTTTTTAAAAAATTTATTTAATTTTAGAGAATTTAAGGGATTTAGAAGATATGATAATGTGTATTATTATCAAGATAATACCAGTAAAAAGAAAGAATAGGTATAAATATGGGTAGAAAAAAAGCACGAGATAATGCATTTAAATGTATATATCAATTAAGTTTTATGGAAAATACAGATATAGAAAAAATACTTGAATTTTGTTATGCTGAAAATGAGAATACTGAGGAAGAAATAGATTATATTTTTAATGCTGTTCATGGAATTAGTAATAATCAAAAAGAAATAGATGATATTATATTATCAAAGTTAAAAAACTGGACTATAGATAGAATAGCAAAAATAGATCTTGCTATTTTAAGACTTGCAATTTATGAAATAGTATATGAAGATGATATACCTGTAAAAGTTAGTGCTAATGAGGCAGTAGAACTTGCAAAGGAATATGGAAATAATGATTCAAAGTCATTTGTAAATGGGGTTATTGCAAAGGTAATAAAGGATAAGGAAGAGGTTAATGGAACAGAAAATATATAGTGTATCGCAAATAAATAGATACATAAAAATGGTATTTGATAAGGATACATTTTTAAATAATATTAGTATTAGAGGTGAAATAACAAACTTCAAAGCTCATTATACGGGACATTTATATTTTACATTAAAAGATGAAACATCTACAATAAAGTGTATTATGTTTAAATCATGTGCTACTAATATAAAGTTTAAACCAGCGGATGGAATGAAAGTAGTAATAACTGGAAAAATTGGTGTGTTTGAAAGAGATGGAGCATATCAAATATACTGTACTACTATGTCGCCAGAGGGATTAGGTGATTTATATCTTGCATATGAACAATTAAAAGAAAAGTTAAATAAAGAAGGTCTGTTTGCACCAGAGCATAAAAAGAAAATTCCATATTTACCAGCACGTGTAGGAATTATAACTTCAAGAACAGGTGCAGTTATTAGGGATATAATAAATGTGAGTACTAGAAGATATGATAAAGTAAATTTACTTGTATATCCTGCAGCAGTTCAAGGTGTAAATGTTGCACAAACTGTAACTGAGGGAATAAAAGTTTTTAATGAATTAAATAATGTTGATGTAATAATAATTGCACGTGGAGGAGGCTCATTTGAAGACTTATTTGGATTTAACGATGAAACTTTGGCAAGACAAATATACTCATCAAATATTCCAATAGTATCAGCAGTTGGTCATGAAACAGATTTTACAATATGTGATTTTGTATCTGATCTCAGAGCGCCAACACCATCAGCAGCTGCTGAACTTGTTTATCCACAATCTAGTGAATTAATAAAAAGGATTGCTCTAGATAAAACTAGGTGTATAAATGCACAGCAAAATTTAATTTCTCGTAGAAGAGATTATGTAGAAAGAATAAAAGCAGCAAAACTTGAAAAAGGTCCAATAGATAGTATTAATAGATACAGAATTACGATAGATTCTATTGTAAAGAAAAGTGAAAATGACATTAGAATTGGAATTGAAAAGTATAAATCTGAAGTAACTAAATATATGACAAAAATTGATGCAATGAGTCCATTAAAAACGCTTACTAGAGGATATAGTGTTACAGAAAATATAAAGACTGGTAATATTGTAAAAAGTATTAAAGATGTAAATAAAAAAGACAAATTGAAAATTACATTGTGTGATGGAAATATCAATGCAGTTGTAGAATAGGAGGAAAAATGGAAACAACATTTGAAGAAAGTTTAAAAGAACTTGAGACAGTTGCTATTGAGTTAGAGAGTGGCAAGCTTAGTTTAGATGAATCAATTGCAAAATTTGAAAGAGGAATGAAACTAGCTAAAGAATGTACAGAAAAGTTAGATAATGCAGAAAGAAAGATAAATATTCTTGTAAAGTCAGAAAATGGAATACAGGAGGAAACTTTTGAAACTACTGAGGAGTAAAAAGGTGTTGAGCTAAACATGAAAACTGCAATAGATAAGTTACCTATTGCAGCTTTTGAAATATAATGTTAATGTTTATTTGTTTGAAAGTGCTAATTTTGGGATAAATTGTCCTAGTATTGAATTAGCATCTTTTTTACCAACGTTTAAATCTACCATATCATCAAAAAAATTAGCCTTTTCTTCAATTAATAGTTGTTTTAATGTATATGATAAAGGATTTACGATTTTAAATTTTATATCGATTATAGCATCATTTTTTTTATTAGTATATTTTGTAGCAAGATAATATATATTAGTATTTTGTAGTATATAGTAAAATTCTGGAGTTATACTTTCAAGTAATTGACCATACCAAAGAGAGGCAATCTCAAGATTATCTACATATTCTTTTGATTTATCTAATTCCTGCATTATATAATTCCAGGTAGCAATAAAATCTCTTTTTACACTTTGCATAAGTTCATCTTCTTTCATGCACTTTGTAATTTCATTTTTTAAATTATTATGTACGGTAAAAGAATTTGATACTATGTTAAAATTTGTTGCTATAATTTCCATTTCTGTTTGATCTTTTACATGATTTTCAATAATTATTTGTTTGATAAAAGGTTTAATTGAGTCTTTTGTATAATGTTCCTTTTCAATGTCACTTAAAGGACTTATAAGTAAATTATGTATGTAATTTGGAGTATCACTTATTGAATTTAAAACTTTTTGTATTTTATTAGATAAATCACAAGATATATCAAAATTTGTTTTATTTCTCGTTATTGTTCTATTTCTCATAATGTTATCCTCCTAAATAGAAATAAATATAAAAATTAAATGTAGTTGAACGTCCCTTACTAATCTAAGTACGAGCAAAATAGCTTTTTATAGCTCTTATATCAGCGATATCTTTTGGTAAACCACGTTTTTCTTTTGAAATTAGTACAACATTTAGGTCTTCAACGGGATAACCATCTTTATATACCATTTTAAAACCAGCTTTATCATTTGGAATAACTTCGATATCTTTACTAATATGATAAAATCCATGTTCATTTTTATCAGCTTCACTGATACCATATTTGCTTTTTAGGATATTGAAAAGTTCTGTTGATACACATAAATCTAAATCATTAGTAGATTTCCGTAAGCCATGTAATAGCAAAGAACCACCGGATAAAATATAATATTCTGATTTTGGAAGTTCTAGACTGTCTACCAAGTTTAGCAATTCTGTTTTATTCATGTAATACCTCCTATAATAGATAGTTATATGATTTTTTTACATTGTGAGTAATTCTTTAAAATATATGCAGCTAGTGGTGCTGGATTAAAGAAATCCTCTGAGTTATCAAACATATTAAGTAATTTATTAATTTCATCAGCTGTAAGTTCATTAGAAGCCAGTTGTCTAACCAGCATGACCAAAGTCCTACTATTCCACCTGTAGTTTCTATAGTTACCTTCCATCCATTTACCATATTTAATCCTCCTTTAAAATTTTTTAATTGTTTTTTGATAAAAATTATTTTATATATTTTTATATTAATATGCGTATATTATATATCAAAAAATACATTATGTCAAGTTTAGAACTCATAAATACTTAATTGTATAAATAGATTGCTTATATATCTGTAAGTTTTACAATTTGAATATTAACTTTTAAAATAATTGTAATATAAGTATTGTGATGATTAGTATTTTTTCATATAATCTGTATACAATATTTATTACAAATATTTTTATATAAAAATTATGGACTTTTATGTTGTTCTGTGATATATTATATATGTAAGTTATAATTTGAAAGAGAGTGTATTAATGACAAAGAAAAAAACAGTTGCTTTCTTTACTTTAGGCTGTAAGGTTAATCAATATGAAACAGATCTAATGAAAGAGATATTTGAAAATAACGGATATAAAGTAGTTGAATTTGATGAGCAAGCTTACATATATGTAATTAATTCATGTAGTGTTACTAATCTATCAACTAGAAAAACTAGGCAAGTTTTAAGTCGTGCAAAGAAAATGGGTGGAATAGTTGTTTTAGTTGGTTGTTATGCAGAAGAGATAAAAGAAGAAAAAAATGTAAAAAATGTAGATATAGTACTTGGAAATGAAGAAAAAAAAGATATTATGAAATATATAAACGAATATATTGAAAATGTTAGTGATATGAAAGTAATATACAAAATATCAGATATTAATAGCAAAAAGCAATATGTTCAAAAAGAATGTTTAAAGAAAGGAATTAATATACGTGAAAGTGTTAAGATAGAAGATGGTTGTAATAATTTTTGTTCATATTGTATAATTCCATATCTTAGGGGGAGAGTTAGAAGTAGAAATTTAGATGAAATTTTAAATGAAGTAAAAAACTTAGTAAAAAGTGGTGTAGGTGAAGTAGTACTTGTTGGAATAGAGATTGCGTCATATGGTAAAGATTTTCAAAGCGGTATATCACTTATAGATGTAGTAGAACAAGTTGCAAAAATTGATGGGTTAAAAAGAATAAGATTGGGTTCAATAGAACCACGTATTTTAACTGATGATAATATTGAAAGACTTAGCAAAATAGATAAATTATGTCCTCATTTTCATATATCAGTTCAAAGCTTAGATAATAGTGTTTTAAAGAAAATGAATAGAAAATATGACAGACAGTTTGTAATAGATAGAACCAATAAAATAAAAGAAAAGTTTTGTAATTTGTCTCTTACCTGTGATATTATTGTAGGTTTTCCAGGTGAGACAGATGAGGAATTTGAAAATACATTGAAGGGAGTAAGGGATATATCATTTTATGAGGTACATACATTCAAATATTCTAAGAGAAAGTGGACTAAAGCTTCAAATATGATAGGACAAGTTGATGGTAATACAAAAAATTTAAGGAGTAGAAAGTTAATTGCGCTTGGTTATGAACAAAAGCTTAAGATTATGAAACAATATATTGGTACTAGACAAAGTGTACTAATAGAATCATATAAAGATGGATATTTATATGGTTATACACCAAATTATATGATGGTGAAAATAAGAGGTGATGAAAGTCTATGGGGATGTCAGGTAGACGTAGAGCTGTATTCAGTAGAAGGAGAAATGTTACTAGGCAAATTATAAATACTAGAAATACTGTAATTTTATCAGTTACTGTATTTTTAGTATTTGTGGTAAGTTCTGTAACTGGTAAAATGTTACTTGATAGAAAAGTAAAGAGTTCAACTGTGGTGTATAGAGCTAGTAATATAGAAAATGTAGAAGAAAATTTACAATCAGATACAATAGAGAGTAACAATCTTAGTGATATAAAGGAAGTTTTTAATAATGAAGAGAAAAATAGTAAAGGCGATAATTTAAATAATGATAATAATAAACAAGATTTAAAAAATTTTGATAGTAATAATGAAAATGAAAAAACAGAAGTTAAAGAAGATAATGGAGATATAACTATTAACCTTTTAGGTGAAATTTCAATGGTAAAGGAGATAGGACAAAAATATAAATATATATATATGAATGCTTTTAAAGAAATATGTAATTTAACTAAAAAATCAGATTTTACATATTCCTGTTTAGGAACTAATATAACTAATTTAGAAAAATTAGACGATGAAACTAAGTCTGAGTATATTGCAACAAAGGAACTTATTAGTGGTTTAAAAACACTTGGGATAGATGCTGTTACAGTTGCATCAGATCATATGATTGATTTTGGGGAACAGATGATTAATACTACAACAGGTATATTAGAAACAGGAGATGTATTTGTTGCAGGACTTGAAAATATGCCTTTGTACTTTGAAAAAAATGGAAGAAAAATTAGTATAATATCTACTAACTCTGTTATAATAGGTACTAAAAAAACATATAGCAGAAATGGTATAAGTGTTTATGAAAAAGATAATATGGTAAAAAATATTAAAGAGGCAAAACAGGTTGCAGATATAGTTATAGTTGATGTTCATTGGGGAAAAGAGAATACTTATGGTATAACTGAACAGATGAGAGAAATTGCCAAAAGTGCAATAGATAATGGAGCTGATATGGTAATAGGTTCACATGCACTTGGAGTATATCCAATAGCAACATATAAGGATAAACCGATAATTTATAGTTTGGGAAGTCTAATAAATAATTCAGATAATAGTATGTCAAAAGAAAGCTATATTTTTGGAATATCAATAAATGCCCAAAATGAAATTTATCAAATTGAAATGACACCTGTTTATAGAGATGATGATTATTATTTATGGTTGTATAAAGATTATGATGAAGAAAAATGTAATACATATTTAAATAAATATAATAAGTATCAGTTAGAAAACTCATTAAATTCAAAAATAGAAAATTCAAAAATAATTGTAAATTTAAAATAAAATGAATAATTTTTTTTAAATTACACATTATAATATTAAAGTACATTATTTACTCTGTACTTTAAATATAAATTGCTTTTATGCAGAAACACGGGTAATATTTATCTTTACTCGTGTTTATTTTGATAATTATGTATAAATATTCATATATTGCAAAGAATATTACCGTACAATTATTTTAGGAGGTATTGTATGAAAGCTTTAAATAGTATATGTTTAGCTTTGGTAATCATCGGTGCAATAAACTGGGGTTGTATAGGACTATTTAGTTTTGACCTAGTTGGTACACTGTTTGGTGGAATGACATCAATGCTTAGCAGAATAATATTTATATTAGTTGGACTTGGTGGTTTATGGGCTTTCTCATTTTTCAGTAAAGTCGACGAGTCAGAAAGCTAAACGTTGAAAGAGTGCATAGGAATTAAATCTTATACACTCTTTTTTAGTAGAATTTTATTTTTGTATTATTCTGCTTTTCTACATTATTTTATTTTTATACCAAGTAATTTTGTAAATTGTATAGCTTGTAATTCATTCATAATACATCCTTTTATATCATCGATAAATATAGTAATACCATCAATTATTGATGTTGAAAAATCAATTCCTTTTAATTTAGTTTTACTAAAGTTACATAATGAAAAATTACTATTTTCTAATTCTATATGTTTAAAATTCACTTCTGAAAAATTCGAATTCGTTAAGTTGCTATTTATAAATTTTGTTAAAATTATTGTGCTTTCATCAAAGTATGTATTTTGTGAATTAACAGAAATAAAAGATACATTTTCAAAATATGCTCTACTAAAATTAGCCCCCATAATCTTGCAATCAATAAAACTTACTCTTTTAAATGTAGAATTACTAAAGTTTAAATTTGATATATCACATGAGTTAAATATGCAATCTACAAAATATGATTTTTCAAAGTTACACCCTATAAATTTTATATTTTTTAAATTACACCCATTAAACTCTAAATCTTTTAACTTTAAATTGTATATTTCCTCATTTGAGGCAAGACAGCCTATTAGTGTTTCAGTTTCATTTAACTTATCATTTAAACTATCTAAAGTAATAAGGTTATTTGATAAACTAGGTTCAAGTATCATATATTATCACCGATATTAATTATATAGTGAAAGTATTTATTTGTCAATGAAAAAGACACGAAATAGTACATTAATTATTACTATTTCGCGTTTCTTTAATTAAATTTCTTTATTTGCTAAATAAAGAATAAAATTTTCAAACCACCCCATTAAAAATATATTAGAAATAACATCATTTTCGGGAATATTAGAAAATGTTTCTTCTTGCCATTCCTTATATAATTTTGAAAAAGTGGCAAAATCGCAGTTTACTTTACCGTATTCGATAATTTTATTATATAGGTACCGTAAATTAAATTCATCTGATGTGTAAAATGTAAATGCTTTCATAGGAAACTCCTCCTTTATGAATTAATAATTATTATTAATTTTATTATATTGATAATACTAAACTTTATGACAAAATTATTTATTTTTTTGTTTTTAACGTAAAAAATTACTTTATTATAATTTTTACTTATGTAATATTTTTTTGAAAGATTAATTTTATACACTAGAACCTTTATAAATAATCATAATTGTAACTATAATTAAAATAATGCTAATTATTAATACTGTATAATCTATTCTATATATTTTAGCATCATTTATATCCATATTATTGTAATATATTTGTACTTTTTGATCTGTTTTAAATCTTAAATAAGAATTCAGTAAATATTCTGTGTGTACATACGTTTCGTTATCTACCATATATTCAAACGTAGCAAAATTTTTATTTTTTGCTTTAAAACTAGACATTTTGGGTTTATACGAATTAATAATAGTTGCATTAGTTAAACTATGAGTTTTTAATATTTTTACACGTATAAATCCTTCCACTGATGTATATATTACAAAAAATGATGAAATTACTAAAATTATACATACTATGTAACTTTCGTATGTACTCATATTTTTAGTTTTATTTTGACTGTTCAAAAAATCACCTCTTAGATAAATATATAATAGCTATTGTGCAATATAATATTTTATTTTAAGAAAATTATAGCATATATATAATTATTATTCAATACATGCTCAGGAAAAAAGAGTAAATTTTTTTCGCAAAGAAAATGTGATATAATATAGATAGGTGATAATATGAATAAGGAAATA
>CAOKPF010000025.1 GCA_948470565.1 uncultured Clostridium sp. | reverse complement strand
CACTGTTCATCAATATTTTCATCTAGTAGCATATTTTTTATTGCTACATAATCTTTTGATAATTCAAATAAACTACTCATATATTTTTTCCTCCTATCATTCGTTTTTTTTATACTTCAAACTCTCTTATATCTGCCAATTTTATGTATATATCAAATACTGCTTTATTTACATCATTTTTTACGTATTCCTCTACATCTTTTTTGAATGTTGGAATATTATACTTATCCTCCATATAATTCATTAAATCAATTATTTTCTTATTTTGATCCATTATTCTCACTCCTTTCTTATTTCCACTTTCTTTCTTTTACCTCATTTCCTTTTTGCGCCTAGGAACACTAAAGAAATTTCTTACTGCATTTATTTCAGCTTTCTTTTCTTTTGGAAAATCTGTTGCTGGAAAGTCTGGTAAATTAAAATATTCCTGTGCTATATTATGACTACAGTTTAATATTTTTGCTAAATCTTTTATTGTTATAAATTGCAATGCTTTGGATTTTTCTTCAATTTTTTTTATATTCGCCAATATTTCTTTTGTCTTTTCCAAATTCTCATCTATATTTGTATTTATATCTATTTGCATATTATTTCACTCCTTTCTTATTTTTTGTGTGTTATCTATTTGTTAACATTTCTGATAAAAAAATAATTTTCGAATTGTTTTCCTGTTAGTTCACAAAGTTTTATAGCTACAATTGGATTAGGATTTCTAACACCAGATATAATTGAACTTATATAAGCTTTTGAATATTTAATTCTTTCCGCACACGCAGTAATAGTACAAACTGATAATATATCTTTTTTTAACTGCTCAGGATTTTTTAAAACAATCATATAACACCTCCTTGTTAACTTTATGATAACATTATATATTATCGTTCACACTTTGTCAACAGTTTTTTGGAAAATTTTTAAAAAATATTTTACATTTGTGAACAAATATGATATAATAAATTTAGAAAGGAGTTCATATTATGTTAAGTGATCAAGAACTTGGGCAATATCTACAAGACATAAGAAAGAGATGTGGATTAAGTTTGAGACGTGTTAATGAATTAAAAGGAATTTCTTATAGTCATCTCAATATGATAGAACACGGAAAAAGAGGGGTTACACCAGCTCTATTAAAAAATTTAGCAGAATTATATAAAATTGATTATTTGGATTTATACGAAAAAGCGGGATATATAGATCTAATAAATAGCGATGAAAAAATAGCAATAGCTGCGTCTACAAAAGGTGGTATAGACCTATCTGAAATTTGTGATGAAGATAAGGAAACTCTAATGAACATATATAATATGATGAGAAATAAAAAAAGTAAGGATAAGAATTAAAAAGGCAAAAAAGAGCCGTAGCGAATATTTTAATATTCTACATAGTCCAAAGGGCTACTACTCGGTTCACTATAATTATAACAGTATTTTTAAAGTATGTCAATAGTTATATAATAAATAGCACTACAAATAAAGTAGTGCTACTATATAATATCCGTTAAACATTTGTTTAATTTTTGTCGAAAAACAAAAAAATGGCACTTTCGCCACTTTTTTCTACCATACATTACCAAAAAATGCCGACATTTTTCGACATTTTTTGACAAGAAAATATGATAATATAATTAGCGAGGTGTTAATAATGGAATTAAATGAATTATATGAATTAACAGAAAAGGAAAATATCAATGTTTTAAAAGCAGATTTAAAGAATTTAAATGGTTGCTATATACATGATGATAAAATTGAGCCTACTATTATTTTAAATAAAAATATTCTAAACAAATATGCAATTGAAAAAGAAACAATAGCAGAAGAATTAGGGCATCATTTCAAAAGTGTAACTCCTACTACCCCATTTAAGGGCGATTATTATAATAAGCTTATTCGCTCCATAAATGAATTTAGAGCATTTAAATGGTCTAGTGATAAACTTATACCAAAAGATAAATTTAATATGTATATAGATAAATATAAACCTACCAGCATATATGAGCTTGCAGATTATTTTAATGTAAGTGTCGAATACGCTACAAAAGTTTGTGAATTATATTTAAACCTTATTTAATATTATGTATAAAATAACTTAAGTGACTACTACAAAAAGAAAGGAGTGGTTTTATGGGAAAACGTGGAAACGGTGAAGGAAGTATTGTATATCACAAAACATTAAAAAGATGGATGGGTTCTTACACTTATAATGGTAAAAGAAAATCTGTATATGGAAAAACTAGAGCTGAGGTAAAGGATAAGTTAAATAAGGAACTAGTTAATATTACTGAAAATAAATATGTAGATAAATCTGATTTTACTTTAATAGATATAATAAACATGAATATAGAAGAACAGTTTAAAACAAACAAAATATCTGAAGCGACGTATAATAGAAAAATTAATACTAAAGAAATTATTGAAAAAAGTAATATAGCAAATATGAAAATCCAAAAAATATCTCCTGCTAATATAAATGTTTTTTTAGTATCAATATCAAATTATTCAAATTCTGTAATATCAAAAGTGTCTCAAATGATTAGGTGTGCTTTTGATAAAGCACTTATACTTAATATAGTTAATAATAATCCTTATAGTATAAAAGGGCTTATTAATATTCCAAAAAGTTCAAAGGAAGATAAAAAAGTTGACGCTTTAACTGTAGATGAACAAAAATTATTTATAAAAGAATTAGAAAAAGGCTATGATGAATACACTGATGTACTTTACATGGCAATATATACAGGAATGAGGATTGGTGAAATACTTGCATTATCTCCAAATGATATAGATTTAAATAATAATATAATTCATATAAACAAAACTTTAACAAGAGATAAATACGATAAATATATAGTAGGAACAACTACAAAAACATATGCAGGAACTAGAGATATACCAATAACAGATTTAATAATGAATATATGTATAAAAAGTTCTATTTGTAAAAATGAAACGTTTTTTACTTCAAATAATAAAATCATTACGCCATGTACAATAAATGCTCATTTTAAAAGAATATGCAAAAATGCTCAAATAAGGATAATAAACACTAAAAAGAAAAAACATAAAGAAGATGAAAAAAGTGTAAATTTAAAATCTAGTAATGTAAATACTCACATGTTAAGACACACTTACGCAACTAGATGTATAGAAGCTGGAATGAGTGCAGTAGTATTATCAAGGTTATTAGGTCATGCAGATATAGAAACAACTCTTAATACATACACATCTGTTTTTAATAAATTTAAAGATAATGAAATACAAAAATATTTGAATTATATTTCCCAGTTGTTGTAAAATTGTTGTAAAAAAACTCTAAAGCACTGATATTTCAACACTTTAGAGTTTTTTAATCTGGCGGAGGCGAGAAGATTCGAACTTCCGCTGCCCTTACGAACACTAACGGTTTAGCAAACCGTCCCCTTCAGCCACTTGGGTACGCCTCCAAAAACTAAATTATTATTATATTACTAATATAATCTTATAGCGGAAATATGAAAATTATATCCCCGCTAATCTACCTTGGCGGAAGTGGTAGGATTCGAACCCACGGTGCCTTGCGACATCATCAGTTTTCAAGACTGACTCCTTAAACCACTCGGACACACTTCCAAAAACTAAGCACATATAAATTATATCAGTTTTTGAAAATTTGTCAAGTAGTTTTCTTAATTTTTGCTATAATCTCTTTAATTTCTAATGGTAATAAATTATAGTTATCTAAATCACATAAATCTATATAATAAATTTCACATTTACCGTATAAATTTGTATCCCAGCTCCACTCTTCGCCAATTCCTGAACCAATTTCACCTGAAACATAATCACATATAAAAAATTTTTCATATCTATTTAAATCCTCATTATACATACTTAAAGCTTCTTTTTTTATTTTTATCTTTATTCCAAGTTCTTCTTCTATTTCTCTTACAGTAGCATCTTCAAATGTCTCACCTTGTTCAACATGTCCGCCAGGTATTGTATAATATATATATTCTTCATTATCAATAATTTTAGTTCTTTTCATTGAAACAAGTTTATTATTAATTAATATAATAGCTCTTCCAGTTTTTTCTACATTTTGCATAAAACACCTACATTTTTATATTAAGTTTACCCAGTAAACTCTCCAACCCATCATTATCATTATATTCAATTATCAAACGTTGATGTTTCTTTCCAGAATCAATTTTTACTTTATAGCCAAAGTAATTTTTTAGTTCTTCCTCAACTCTTTGAAAATATATAGTTTTTGGTGGTTTTTTATTATTTTTTCTTTCATATTCTTCAGAACCATATATTAACTTTTCCACTTCTCTAACTGTAAGTTTCTTCTCTATAATTTTCTCTGCAATAGCAATCTGTTTTTCCTCATCATCTATTGCAAGTAATGCCCTTGCTTGTCCTTCAACTAATTTTCCTTCTAGCAAATACTCTAATACTATATTAGGTAATTTCAATAATCTCATTATGTTAGATATAGTTGACATATTTTTACCTGTAAGTCTAGCAACATCAGCTTGACTATATCCTTCTAATTCCATAAGTTCCTTAATAGCACTAGCAATTTCAACTACATTCAAATCTTCTCTTTGAATATTTTCTATTAGTGCAACTTGTTTTATTTGGTTATTAGAATAATCTTTTACAATAGCTGGTATAACTGTAAGTCCAGCATCTTTTGCAGCCCTCCAACGTCTCTCACCTGCAACAATTGTATAACTATTTCCATTCTTTACAACAAGTATTGGTTGAAGAACACCATTTTCCTTTATAGAATTAGTTAATTCTTCTAACTTTTCCTTATCAAATATTTTTCTAGGTTGATTTAGCATAGGCTCAATTTCAGAAATATTTATTTCAATTACTTTCTCTAACTCTTTTTTATCAACCTTTTTTTCCTCCACCTGTGGTTTAGTAATCTTTTCTAGATCATCAGTATTCTCACCAAAAAAAGCGTCTAAACCTCTTCCCAGTCCTTTTTGAACCTTTGACATATTCCTATCCCCTCTCATTTAATTTTATTAATTCTTTTGATAACTTCATATATGTATCTGCCCCTTTTGATTCAGGATCATACAATGTTATAGGAACTCCATGACTAGGTGCTTCACTAAGACGAATATTCCTTGGTATAATTGTTTGAAAAACTTGATTATTAAAGTACTTTTCAACTTCAGAGGCTACCTGTGTAGATAAATTTGTTCTTGCATCATACATTGTAAGAACAACGCCTTCTATTTCTAACTCCTTATTCAGATGTTTTTGAACTAATTTTATAGTATTAATTAACTGACCTAATCCCTCAAGTGCATAATACTCACACTGTATAGGAACAAGAACACTATCAGACGCTGTAAAAGCATTCAATGTAATAAGTCCAAGCGAAGGTGGACAATCAATAATAACGTAATCATAAGCCTCTCTTATACTATCAATTGAATTTTTTAATCTAGTTTCCCTAGAAACCATAGATACTAATTCTATTTCAGCACCTGCTAAATCTATATTAGCAGGACATACATCTAAATTTTTAACCATTGTAGCTTGTATCGCTTCCTTCATTTGAAGTTCATCTATTAAAACATTATATATAGATTTTCCATCGTGTGCCTCTATTCCTAGTCCACTAGTAGCATTTCCTTGAGGATCAATATCTACAATCAATACTCTTTTCCCTTGTTCTGCTATACATGCACTTAAATTAACTGATGTTGTTGTCTTCCCTACACCGCCCTTTTGATTAGCAATTGATATAACTTTTGCCATAATGTCACCTCTCATATATTATATACTATAAGACAAAAAAAATAAAGACAATTTACCAAATTTCCTATATTTTTTAACTAATTTTTATTATATTTTATCCTTTATATTAAACATACGTTCTTTTATTTTTATTCATATAAAATATTTATTATTCAAAAACTATGATAAATTCATGTGAAAAATTTTTCTTTCATATTTTGATTTTAAGACATTTTTTTATACTCCAGCTATTAACTATACTCTAAAAACTCATTTTACATTATAATCTAATTTTACTAATATGTTTTATTTATATAAAAATTACAAAAAAACAAAGCTCATATTTCCATTTTAAAGCCTTTTTTTATTACTTATCTATTATTTATATTCCAAACATACTGTTTAAATTTTTTAACTATTTTTCTCAAATATATTATTTTTTTCCCAATATATATTTTTTTACATATTTTTCAAAAAAATTTTTTCTTCATATTTTAATTTTAAACCATTTTTTATCACATTGCCTATTAGTTATATTATTAAAGCATATTTTTGATTTTTTCTATATTTTTGATTAAATTATTTATTTTTTTGTATTTTTATTAAATAATATATATTAATCAAAAAATATTGCTTCCATATTTTAAATTTAAAGCAATTTTTAAATCCTACTATATTAGTTATATTGTTGAGAACTATTTTTTATTTTTGACTAAAATTTGATAAAAATATGAATTTTACATTTCATCTGAAAAAAAATTAAGCACAGATTTTAACCTGTACTTTCTACTTTAAAGGATTTTTTAATATTTTTCCATAAATTCTTGGATATTTATTTGATGTATTATTAAATTTTTCTACATCTATTATATTTCTAATATATACTTCATCATTAATAATATATTGATAATTATAAATATTAGAAAATTTGCAATTTAGTAATTTCAATGCACCAATTGCCTCATTTAATTCTTCTTGTGCCTTACTCCCTTTCATAAACAATCCTTTTCCACCAACTTTTATATATGGTACATCCAGCTCTAATAAAATATTAAGATTAGCAACTGCCCTTGAAACTACTATATCAAACTGCTGTCTGTAAATTTCATTTTTAGAAATCTCTTCAGCTCTACCATGAACTAATTCAACATTACCTAAATTTAATTTATCTACAACTTCCTGCAAAAACACCAATCTTTTATTTAATGCATCTAATAAAGTTACTTTAATATCTGTATCAAAATAAATAGCTATAACAATACCAGGAAATCCAGCTCCAGTTCCAACATCTATTACTCTATTACCTTTATTTATATATTTTACAATTTCTAGACAATCAATAAAATGTTTATATATAAACTCATACTCATCTTTTATCGCTGTAAGATTAATACGCTCATTCCAGTCAAGTACTAATTCCATATAAATTAATAATTTCTCTATAATATTATCATTTATAATAATATTTCTAATTTCAGCCTCCTTTTTTAATACATTAGAAAGCTCATATTTGTTTTTTAAGATAGTTTTCATATGAAACTATACCTCCCTTTATTTTGATTTAAAAAAATCATTAAAACCGAAATATCAGCAGGAGAAATACCAGATATTCTTGATGCCTGTCCAACAGATAATGGCTTATACTTATTTAATTTTTGTCTAGCTTCAAGGCTAAGTCCCTTAATTTGCTCATAATCTATATCTTGACTTAGTTTCTTATTCTCTAATTTTTTAAATTCTTCTATCTGCTCTAACTGCAACTTTATATATCCCTCATACTTTATCTCTATTTCAGCTTCTTCCCTAACCGAATCTAATAATTCTGGTCTTTGTATGTCAATTTCTTTTAAATTATCATAATTAAGTTCACTTCTCTTTAATAAATCTGATAATTTAACAGTAGATGATATTGGCGAACTTCCAAGCTTTCTTAAAATATCATTGATATTCTCATTACATTTTATATTAGTATTTCTTATTCTATTAATTTCTTTTTCAATACTTCTTTTCTTTTCTAAAAATTTGTTATATCTTTCATCTGAAATAAGTCCAATCTCATGTCCCTTTTCTGTTAATCTTAGATCTGCATTATCTTGTCTTAACATAAGCCTATACTCTGCTCTTGAAGTCATCATTCTATATGGCTCATTAGTACCCTTAGTAACTAAATCATCAATTAACACTCCAATATATGCCTCTGATCTATCTAGTATAAAAGGTGGCTTATCATCAATTTTTCTAGCAGCATTAATTCCAGCAATTATACCTTGAGCAGCAGCCTCCTCATATCCAGAGCTTCCATTAACTTGACCTGCAAAAAACAATCCCTCAATCCCTTTATACTCTAAACTTAAACTTAAATTTTGAGAATCTATACAATCATATTCTATCGCATAAGCAGGTCTCATCATTTTAGCATTCTCAAGACCTGGTACAGTTCTATACATCTGAATTTGCACTTCCTCAGGAAGTGAAGATGACATACCTTGAATATACATTTCAGATGTTGCCTCTCCTAATGGTTCAATAAATAATTGATGCCTAGGTTTATCACTAAATCTTACAACCTTATCTTCAATAGATGGGCAATATCTAGGTCCAATTCCATGAATTTTACCACTATAAATAGGTGATCTATCTAAATTATTACGTATAATCTCATGAGTTTGTTCAGTTGTATATGTAAGATAGCATTTTATTTGTTCCTTATTTATTATATCTGGATTTCCTTCATTATCAAAAGACATTGGAACAATTTTTTCATCACCCAACTGCTCCTCCATTTTACTAAAATCAATGCAGTTTTTATTAATTCTAGCAGGTGTACCTGTCTTAAATCTTCTAAGTTCAACACCAATATTTAACAAGCTTTGAGACAAATCATTAGCAGGAAATACGCCATCAGGACCACTTTCATACGAAATTTCACCTATTATAACTTTTCCTTTAAGGTATGTGCCAGTAGCTACAACTACTGATTTCCCTTTAAAAGTAGCACCTATTTTCGTCTTTACTCCACACACTTTATTATTCTCAACTAATATTTCCACCACTTCAGCCTGATATACATCTAAATTAGGCTGATTTTCCATAGTCCTTTTCATTTCAATATGATACATTTTTCTATCAGATTGAACTCTAAGCGAATGAACAGCTGGACCTTTAGATTTATTCAACATCTTAGATTGCAAAAAAGTTTTATCTGCAATTTTTGCCATCTCACCACCAAGTGCATCTATTTCCCTAACTAAGTGCCCTTTTGATGTACCACCTATACTAGGATTACAAGGCATATTAGCAAGTGTATCAAGATTTATAACAAAAGCTGCTGTCTTTTTCCCTAATCTACTACTTGCAAGTGCTGCTTCACACCCAGCATGTCCTGCTCCTATTACAATTACATCATATTCGCCTAATACATAATTCCCCATAATTCCTCCTATTTTCCTACACAAAATTTTTCAAATATCTTATTAATAACATCTTCGCTTACATCAGTACCCAAAATCTCCCCTATTGATCTCATGCCATTTATTATGTAAACTTGTATCAAATCAATTGGTGTATTATTAATAATTTCATTTTTACATACGTCTAAATTTTCAATTGCCTTATTTAATAAATCTTTATGTCTAGTATTAGTTATAATTAACTCATGTTCAAAATCTAAATCATAAGTATTGAATAATTTAGAAATTGTTTCTTTTAACTTTTCTATATTATAATTTTCTAAAACTGAAATTTGAATAATATTTTCAATATTAATTTGCTCTAATTCGTTCAAAACGGTATCAAAAATCTTTTTTTTTATTTTATCAACCTTATTTATAGCCACAATCATTTTTATACCCTTATTTTGGATTTTACGAAGCATTTTTTTATCATAATCCTCCAATAAAGAATCAGCACTCAAAACATATAACACTAAATCTGTATTATCCAATATTTTTATACTCTTCTCTACCCCAATTTTTTCTATCACATCATCAGTATCTCTTATTCCCGCTGTATCTGAAATATTTAAAATTACATCTCCAATATTTATTCTATCCTCAACTATATCCCTTGTAGTACCAGGAATATCAGTAACAATTGCTTTATCATATTTTACCAAGGAATTAAGTAATGATGATTTCCCTACATTAGGTTTTCCAAGTATAGCAACGTTTATACCATCATTTATATACTTCCCCTGTTCATACGAATTAACTATTTTTTGTAATTTCTCTATACTATCATCAACAGTTTTTAGCATACTATCAACTGTAACCTCTTCATAATAGTACTCAGGATAATCAATACAAACTTCTATCTTAGCCATTAAATCTAGTAATTTCCCTCTTATATCAGATATTTCACTCGAAAATTTTCCACCCAATTGGTTACTAGCAATTCTTGCCTCTGTTCTAGTTTTTGCATTAATAAGGTTTATAACCGCCTCAGCTTGTGATAAATCCATTTTTCCATTTAAAAAAGCTCTTTTAGAAAATTCGCCTGCTTCTGCAAGCCTTGCTCCATTTTTTAATACAAGTTCTAAAATCTCACGAGTTACCTCATTCCCCCCATGACAATTAATTTCGCAAATATCCTCACCTGTAAAAGATCTTGGAGCTTTAAAATATGATACTAAAACATCATCAATAACTATATCATTTTCAACAATTTTTCCATAAATTATTTTATTAGGTTCTAATTGTGATTTACTTTTAAATATTCTAGAAATAACATCTAAACTTTTATCACCACTTATTCTAATAATACTAATTCCACTATTCGATAATGCTGTTCCAATTGCAGCAATAGTATTTGTTGACATAACTTAACATTCCTTTCATTTAAAAAGTCAGCTATTCGCCGACTTTAAATTAACTATATTTCTTTTTTATTATAATTCTTCTTCTTGGTTCCTCACCAATACTTTCAGTTTCAACATCATCTCTTTTTGCTAATTCTTGATGTATTATAAGTCTTTCATATGATGACATAGGTTCAAGTTTAATTGGCTTTCTAAATTTTATAACATTATTTGCCATCTTGTTTGCAAACTTTTTAAGTCTTATCTCTTTTTGTTCTTTATATCCGTTAATTTCAACAAAAACTTTTGCATACTCCTCATCTTCTCTTTGTAACATAGAATTAATTAAAGATTGAAAAGACTCTATTGTTTTTCCTTTAAAACCTATAAGATGTGCAACATTACTACCATTTATTTCAAGTAATACTTGATTTCCATCTTTTTTCGCATTATATGTTATATCTTTTTCATCAGTTATTTCAAACATATTACTTAAAATTTCATTTATTTTATTAATTGTAGCTTCTGCTTGTGTATCACTTAACTTTTTATCAACAGTTAATCTAACTTTTGCAAGCTTAGCTGATAAAATTCCTAATACTCCACCAGATGATGGTTCTTCTAATATTTCAATTTTTACATCATCACGTGAAACTTTAAGCTCTTCTAAACCTTTTCTAATTGCCTCCTCAGTAGTTTTTGCTACTGTTTCAGTTACTTTCTTTACCATTATTTCTCTCCTCCTTTATTTAAGGCTAATTTTTCTGTATCTCTTTTTACAATTTTATTAATAAACAATTGTTGAATTATTGATAAAATATTTCCAAACAACCAATATACACCAAGTGCAAGAGGCATTGAATATGCAATAGAACCTGACAAAAGTGGCATCATAATATTTGTTGTCTTTTGCATTTCTCTTTGTTCATCAGTCATATCTTGACTTTTTTGCATTATTTTATTTTGAATAACAGAAAATACTATTGTAAGAATTGGTATAAGCAAAGATACGTAAGGTGCTTTTTTACTCTCATCTTTACTAAAAACATTAGCAGGAATATCCCCCAAATTTATTACATTTCCAACATTCATATCTATAAGTGACTTTTCCTTTGCAATAATAATTTCATTTTCTTTTATTTCATTATCTGTAACCTGATCAACACTTTCTTTTCCTAAATACTCTTGTGTATACACCTTTATCTCATCAGTTGGTGTTTGAGTAATATAAGTTAGTGGCTGTTTAACAATCAAAAACATACTAAGAATTATAGGTAATTGTATAAGTAATGGTAAACACCCACCCATAGGATTTATTTTATGTTCACTATAAAGTTTTGCAAGTTCTTCAGATTGTTTTTGTTTATCATTTTTATACTTATTTCTTATTTTTTCATCTAATGGTGCTATTTTCTTTAATTCCTCAGTAGATTTTATTTGCTTAATGGTAAGTGGTAATAAAATTAATTTTGTCAGTAATGTAAAAATTAATATAGACAAAAAATAATTATAATTTACAAGTTTATAAATTAATCTTATAACCATACCAAAAAGACTAGCAATCGCAGCTATCATTGGCATTCCTCATTTCATTTTAAATAATCAATTCCACCCTTTGAAAAAGGGTTACATTTTAGTAGTCTTTTAATTCCTAATATATTACCTTTAATTATACCATACTTGTCAACTGCCTGCATGACATATTGCGAGCAAGTAGGATAATAAATGCATCGCTTTCCAAGATGTGGAGACAAAAATTTTTGATATATTCTTATTAGCAACATTTCCAGCTTTTTAATACAATTTAACAAAAATTTTATAATATTAACAACTTTTCTCATACAAATTAAGCCTCCTAAAACATATTTTAAGTTCATCTAATACTGCAAAATAATTCAAATCTTCGACTTTTACATTTTTTTTAATAAGAACTATAATATTATAACCATGTTTCAAATCTAATTCTTCTACTTTATATGCTTCTCTTACCCATCTTTTTAGTTTGTTTCTTTTAACACTATTCCCATTTGTCTTTGATACACATATCCCCAAATGATTATAATGTTTGTTATGTTTATTAATATCTTTTGACATATGAACAGTAATATATTTTTTTGAACAATACTCCCCTTTTTTTAAAACATATCTAAATGTTTTATTATTTTTCATACTAAACGTAAATTTCATTTTCTCACCTACAAGTAGACAAAAGTGGATACGAAAACATACCCACTTCAATAATTTTACGCACTTATAACTTTTCTTCCTTTAGCTCTTCTACTTTTTAATACCTTTCTACCAGAAGCTGTACTCATTCTTTTTCTGAATCCATGCACCCTTTCTGTGTGTATTTTTTTTGGTTGATATGTTCTTTTCATTGCTACACCCCCTAATTGTAATAATTTATATCAAAAAAATAATTTCAATAAAATGCTTAATAATCAAAACGATTACATACACTATTAATCTTTTAAAGCAAAACCATTATACAGTATTTTTTTACTTTTGTCAATTATTTTTAAAAATTTTATCAAAATAATATCCAATTTATGTTATATGAAAATTTAATACAAAAAATTACATAATAATTTTACATATTATTATATCAAATTCATATTGCAAAATAATTCTTAATTTTTTTTTAAGTATTGAATTTTTCTATATTTCGTGATATATTATTTATCAGAAATTATATAATCGTTTTTTTCATAGAAAAACTTATCCACAGCTATTATGTAATTCATTTTATATTTTTTTGTTATTTTGTCGAAAAGTTATCAACACCTGTGGATAACTCTGTGGATAACTTTTATTTTTTTATGAAAAAAGAAAGGAATTTTTATGGAAAAAAATTTTATAGAAATATGGGCTGAAGCCCTAGATATGCTAAAAGAAGAGACATCTCCAATTGGTTATAGCACTTACATTGAAGTAATGATTCCAAGGCTTGTGGATAAAACAACTTTATGCTTACTTGCTCCATCAACATATCACGTAGCTGTTTGTCAAACTAAATACTTAGATTTAATACACAATGCTTTAAAAATTTTGACAAAAATTGATTACAATATAATTTTTGAAGCAAAAGAAAATATTCCTGACTCAATAACTCAAGATGCAAGTCAAACTCCAATAAAAGAAAATGTTACAGCTCCTGAACCACTTGTAACACAAAAAAAAGAGACTGAAAAAAACGATGTAAGTTTACATAGTAGTCTAAATGCTAAATATACATTTGAAAATTTCATAATAGGTTCTAACAACAGATTTGCACATGCTGCTGCAATTGCAGTTTTTGAAAATCCAGGAATTAAGTATAATCCTTTATTTATTTATGGGGGAGTAGGACTTGGAAAAACACACCTTATGCAAGCAATTGGAAATGAAATGATTAAAAATAATCCAAATATAAGAATACTATATTGTACAGGTGAAATTTTTGCTAATGAGCTAGTAACAGCAATTATGACTGATAAAAACGAGTCTTTTAGAAAAAAATATAGAAACATCGATTTGTTACTAATAGACGATATTCAGTTCTTAGCAGGAAAAGAGAAATGCCAAGAAGAGTTTTTCCACACTTTCAACACTTTATTTGAAAGTGGAAAACAAATTGTATTAACATCAGAAAAACCGCCAAAAGAAATTGCAATGTTAGAAGATAGATTAAAAACTAGATTTGATATGGGACTTTCCGTTGATATACAGGCACCTGATTACGAAACTCGTTTAGCAATATTAAGAAAAAAAGCTGAACTTGAAAGGTATGTTATAAGTGATGAAATATTAGTAAAAATAGCCTCTAGAGTAAAATCCAATATACGTGAACTTGAGGGAGTATTTAACAAGTTAGTTGCTTATACGTCATTTACTAATAGTGCTTTAACTGATGCTATTGTAGAAAATACAATAGAATCAATTCTTGTAAAAAATACAAAAGTCATAACAAGTAAATTAATAATGCAGGTTGTTAGTAAGTTTTTTAATATAAAAGTCTCAGATATAGTTAGTGATAAACGTTCTAATAGTGTTGCATTTCCTAGACAAATAGCAATGTATTTGTGTAGGGAAGTAGCTAATATGTCATTTCCTGCAATTGGAAAAGACTTTGGTGGAAGGGATCATTCAACAGTATTACATGCTTATCAAAAAATTAAAGATGAATATGATAAAAATCCAGAAACCAGAAATTTAATAGAAGATATTAAAAAATCGCTATCTATAGCAGATTAGAGGTCATTATTACAGAAATATTTCAAAATGGTTTCAAAACTGTTACATATAAAAAGTTATCCACAGGTAATTGTGGATAACCCTGTGGATAAACTGTGGATAACTTTCAAATTTAAAAATTATCCACAGGAAACAAATGTTCTGTGGATAATTTGAACAAGTTATCCACAAGTTATCCACAAGCTACGATATAGTGGTACCAGACTGTGTACATACTTTTCCACAGTTTCCACAGTACCTACTACTACTACTACGAATATATAAATATATATAATATATATTATTTTATATAAGCAAAATTTGAAAAAATTTTGAACATTAAACTGTGAATTATGTGGATAACTTTTTATATTTTTTCAAAATATTCTGAGATATACAAAAAAAATAAAAAAGCAGTTACCCATAATAATAAAAATATATTAATGGAGGAATAAAAATGAGAATAAAATGTAATTTAAAAGAATTAATAAACGGATTAAATATTGTTTCTAAAACATCAGCGTCAAAAACAACAATGCCTATATTAGAGGGTGTACTTATAGAAGCAAGTAATGAAAAGCTAAAGCTAACTACTAATGATTTACAAATTGGTTGTGAACATACAATGAACTGTAAAATTGATGAAGAAGGAAAAACAGTTGTAGATATAAAGATGTTAAATGAAATTATTAGAAAGATTGAAGATGAGGAGGTAGAAATAAATGTTGATGAAAATACATTTATTTTAAAATCTATTAATGGTATATTTAAATTACCTATTATGAATCCAATAGATTATCCTAAATTACCAGTATTTGATGTTGAAAGCTCACTTACTATAAGTCAGAGTATTTTTAAAGATATGGTAAGAAAAACTATATTTTCAGTTAGTAATGATGAAAATAGACCAATATATAATGGGGCATTAGTAAAATCAGAAAATGGCGTTCTTACAATTGTAGCAGTTGATGGATTTAGACTATCTTTAAAAAAATATGCAAATGGTAATGAATTAAATGATTTTAAAGCTATAATACCAGGTAAAGTATTATCTGAATTATTAAAAATACTAACTGAAAATGAGGAGGATACTATAAAAATTGGAGTTAATAGAAATCAAGCTTTATTTGAAATGGGAAATAGTGTTATTGTTAGTAGAATTATAGAGGGAGAATTTTTAAATTATAAAAGTATAATTCCAGAAGTAAGTGAAACTAAAATAAAAATAAAGACTAAAAATTTATTAGATTCTTTTGAAAGGGTAGCATTGTTTGCTAAAGAAAATAAGGAGAAAGATAAAAAATCTCCTGTAAAAATGTCCGTAGGTCTTGATGGGATAGTGCTTAGTTGTGTTAGTGATACAGGTGATGCTAAAGAAAATTTGGAATCAACATTAGAAGGAAAGGAAATTGAAATTGGTTTTAATCCAAGATATATGATTGATGCATTAAGAGCTATTGATGAACCTGAAATATTTATGGAATTTACTACTAGTATATCTCCAGTGTTAATAAAATCAACTATTTCTGAAAATTTTATCTATGTAGTTTTACCAATAAAAATAAATTAATAAAAGTTATCCACATAATTCACACCAAAATAGTGTTGATTGTGTGGATAACCTTTGTTTTTTTATGATTTTAGTAAAAATATTTACTAAGCATTTTTATTATTTTTAATTATTTTTATAATAAATATTTTTTAGATATTTTTTAGATTTTAATTTTAAATAAGTTATCCACATAATTCACATTAAAATAGTGTTAATAGTGTGGATAACTTTTATTTATTGTTTAAAAAATTGATTGACAGAAAATAAAGTTTAGGGTATAATATCTATGTCTTAATAAAAATTGTATGATTTTTCACTAGTAAAAACTAGTTAGACAATGTATTATAAATTTTCGGTGATAGATATGTTTTTGAAAAATATTAATTTGACTAGTTTTAGAAATTATAGTTTTCAACAAATTAATTTTATAAATGGAATTAATATGTTTGTAGGAGATAATGCACAAGGGAAAACTAATATTATAGAATCCATTTATATGAGTGCTTTTGGGAAATCTTATCGTACACAAAAAGATAATGAGGTTGTAAAATTTGGAGATGAATTTTGCATAATTAATTTGAATTATAATAAAAATAATATTGATAATGAAATTCAAGTTTATGTTGATAATTTAAATAGAAAACAAATAAAACTAAATGATTTAAAAGTGAAAAAAATAATGGATTTTGTAGGAGAAATACCAATTGTTATTTTTTCTCCAGATAGTTTAGATATTGTAAAAGGAGCTCCTGGAAAAAGAAGACGTTTTTTAGATATGGTATGTTCACAATTATCTAAGAGCTATTTATTAAATTTGCAAGAATATAATAAATGTTTAAAATTGAAAAATTCAATACTTAAAAAGGATTATATAGATGAGGAATATATTAAAGTTTTGCATATGAAAATGGCTAAATATATAGAAAAGATAGTACTTTTTAGAAAAGATGTAATTTTAAAATTAGAACAAAAGGGTAGAGTTATAGAAAAAAGTATTACTGGAGGTAAAGAGGAGCTTTGTTTAAATTATTTAACTGATTTTATTAACCTATCAGAAATGGAGATATTGGAGTTATTAAATAGTCATTTATATATTGACAAAATGAGGAAAAGTTCAATAAAGGGAATTCAAAGAGACGATATAGAAGTTTTAGTTAATGAAAAAGAAGTGAGTAAATTTGGTTCACAAGGTCAAAATAGAACTTCACTTTTAGTTTTAAAATTAGCTAATTTTGAAGTCTTAATAGATGAGTTGGGAGAAAATCCTATATTGCTTCTTGATGATATAATGTCTGAATTAGACAGAAATAGAATAAATTTTTTATTAGAATACATTGGAGGTTATCAAAGTATAATTACGACTACTGATTCAGACTTTTTAGATAATATTAATAATATAAAAATTTCAAAAGTTTTTAATGGAACACTTGAAATTTAAGCTAAAAATATGATATAACTATAAAAGATTAAGAAAGAGGGAAGTTAACATGGCAAATTATGATGAGAGTCAAATACAGGTATTAGAGGGCTTAGAAGCTGTTAGAAAAAGACCTGGAATGTATATAGGTAGTGTATCTGAGAGAGGTTTACATCACCTTGTATATGAAATTATAGATAATAGTGTAGATGAAGCTTTGGCTGGGTATTGTACAGAAATTAATGTGGAAATATTGCCTGATAATATTATTAGTGTAAGTGATAATGGTAGAGGAATTCCTCTTGGTAAGCACCCTAAAATGGGAATACCTACAGTGGAAGTTGTATATACAATTCTTCATGCAGGTGGTAAATTTGGTGGTGGCGGATATAAAGTATCTGGTGGTCTTCATGGTGTTGGTGCTTCAGTTGTTAATGCTTTATCAGAATGGGTTAAAGTTCAAGTTTGTAGAGGTGAAGGAACTCACGAAATTACATTTAAAAGAGGAAAAGTTGATGTACCATTACATAAGATAGATGATGAAACAAAATGTGGTACTAAGGTAATGTTTAAGGCTGATGATACGATATTTGAGACTACTGTGTATGATTATGATACGCTAAAAATTAGATTAAGAGAAATGGCATTTTTAAATAAGGGTCTAAAAATAACATTATGGGATAAAAGAGAAGAGGGAACTGAAAAACAAGTTTTTCACTATGAGGGTGGAATAAAATCTTTTGTTGAGTATTTAAATAAATCAAAAGAACCAATTCAAAAAGAAATTTTGTATATTGAGGCAGAACAAAATAATGTTCAAGTAGAAATTTCATTTCAATATACTAATGCTTATTCAGAAAATATATTGTCATTTGTAAATAATATTCCTACACCTGAGGGTGGAACTCATGTTGATGGTTTTAAAAGGGGTCTTACAAAGACTTTTAATGATTATGCAAGAAGATTTAATATTTTGAAGGAAAAAGATGCAAATCTAGTAGGTGAAGATATTAGAGAGGGTATAACTGCTGTTGTAAGCGTTAGAGTTTTAGAACCGCAATTTGAAGGACAAACTAAAACAAAACTTGGAAATAGTGAAGTTACAGGTATTGTTAATAGTATTGTAATTAATAAAGTTGGGGAATTTTTAGAAGAAAATCCTAATATCTCAAAATCTATTGCTGAAAAAACTTTAAGTGCAGCCAGAGCTAGAGAAGCAGCAAGAAAGGCTAGAGAACTAGTTAGAAGAAAAAGTGCACTAGAGTCAACTACACTTCCTGGAAAACTTGCTGATTGTCAGGAAAAAGATGCTAGTAAATGTGAAGTATATATAGTTGAGGGAGACTCAGCGGGAGGTAGTGCAAAACAGGGTAGAGATAGGAGATTTCAAGCTATTTTACCTCTTTGGGGAAAAATGCTAAATGTTGAAAAGACTAGAGCAGATAAAATTTATGGTAATGATAAGCTTAATCCTGTTATTGTTGCACTAGGAACTGGAATTGGCAATGATTTTAATATAGAAAAATTAAGATATCATAAAGTTATTCTTATGGCAGATGCTGATGTTGATGGTGCACATATTAGAACATTGTTGTTAACATTTTTCTTTAGATATATGAGACCTTTAGTTGAAAATGGAAATATATATATTGCACAACCACCTTTATTTAAGCTTTCTAAAAAGGGTATGGAAGATATATATTGTTATGATGAAATTGATTTAGATGTAAAATTAAAAGAATTAGAAGAAAAAGGTATTGCTAGAGAAACTTTAGGTATGCAAAGATATAAAGGTCTTGGAGAAATGGATTCAGAGCAATTATGGGAAACTACAATGAATCCTGAAACAAGAATATTAGTTAAAGTAGAACTTGATGATGCCATTGCAGCTGATGAAGTATTTTCAGTTCTTATGGGGGAAAATGTAGAACCAAGACGTAAGTTTATTGAGGAAAATGCTAAATTTGTTGATAATTTAGATATATAATTTTTTGGTGGATAAATTTTTATCCATCTTTTTTTGTCAAAAAAGCATTATATTATTGACAAACGATAAAAACTGATGTATAATACTTTTCGTAAAGTAGAGGGAGTCTTCTCACCTTCTTTTAAGTTCCGTCTTAGAAGGTTATACAAAACTATATATTTTTAATTATATTTTGTATTTAGAGAGGATTGCCACTGTGCAATCTTTTTTTATATATTTTTGTGGAGGTGTTTAATATAAAACAGGATTTTTTAGTGAATGATGAAATTAAGTGTTCACAAGTTCAAGTTATTAACCAAAGTGGTGAAAAATTAGGTACTATGCCTTTAAATGATGCTAAGAAAATAGCTTATGATCAAGGACTTGATTTAGTTTTGGTTTCTCCAAATTCTGGAGTTCCAGTATGTAAAATACTAGATTATAGTAAATTTAAGTTTGAGATGGCTAAGAAAGCTAAGGAAGCAAAGAAAAAACAAAAAATTGTAGAAGTAAAAGAGATTAGATTATCACCAAACATCGATAAGCATGATTTGGAAGTAAAAATTAAAATGGCTACTAAATTTATCGATGCTGGCAATAAAATAAAAATTTCTATGAGATTTAGAGGAAGAGAACTTAATTTTATTAATCAAGGAAAAGAGATAATGAAAAACTTTGCTAGTGCAATTGAAAATTCACAACTAGAAAAAGATGCTAAAATGGAAGGTAAAAGTTTAACAATGTTTTTATCACCAAAGCAAAAGTAATTATGAATAAGGGAGGAGAGAATTATATGCCTAAAATAAAAACACATAGTTCAACAAAAAAAAGAGTAAGCGTAACTGGTACTGGAAAGTACAAAAAAAATGTAGCTAATAGAGCACATAAGTTAACTTGTAAATCATCAAAAAGAAAAAGATCATTAAAACAATCAGCTTATGTTGATAATGCTAATAAAGCTGCTGTAAAAAAATTATTACCATATCAATAAATAAGGCGAAAGGAGAGAGGAAGTTATGGCAAGAGTAAAAGGTGCTGTTACTACAAGAGCAAGACATAAAAAAGTATTAAAGAGAGCCAAGGGATATTTTGGTGCAAAATCAGTAAGATTTAGAATGGCGAATCAGGCTGTTATGAAATCTTTAAAATATGCATATGTAGGTAGAAAACAAAGAAAAAGAAATTTTAGACAATTATGGATTACAAGAATAAATGCCGCTGCAAGAATGTGTGGTACTACATATAGTAAGCTTATGTCTAATATGAAAAAAGCTAATGTAAGTATAAATAGAAAAATGCTTGCAGAAATGGCAGTTAATGACATTGATGGATTTAAAGCTTTAGTTGAAAAAGTTCAAAAATAAAAAGGAGGTAACCTATGATTGTTGCAGGAGATTTTAGAAATGGAGTTACTTTTGAGATGGATGGAAATGTTTACAAAGTTGTTGAGTTTCAACATGTAAAACCTGGAAAAGGAGCTGCATTTGTTAGAACAACTTTAAAAAATGTTATAACAGGGAAAAATGTTGAAAAAACATTTAATCCATCTGAAAAAGTCGAGGAAGCTCAAATTACAATACAAGAGATGCAGTATTTGTATAATGATGGACAAAATTATACATTTATGGACACTCAAACTTATGAGCAAGTTGAATTGAGTAAAGATCAAATATCTGATACATTACCATATTTAATGGATAATATGAATGTTAAAGTATTATCATACAAGGGAAATGTTTTTGGAGTAGAGCCTCCTACTTTTGTTGAACTGGAGGTTACTTATACTGAACCTGGTATAAAGGGAAGTACAGCTACTGGAACAACAAAACCTTGTACAGTTGAGACTGGTGCTACATTCTATGTTCCAATATTTGTAAATATTGGTGATAAAATTAGAATAGATACAAGAACAGGAACTTATATGGAAAGAGTGTAAAAAACAGTGCAGTGTTGTACTGTTTTTTTCGTGAGTAATAAAAATGAAAAAATATTATAAATTATTATTTGGAAATAAATCTTATGCTATTAATCTCTATTTGAATATGAAATTAATAAATTATTAGTTTATGATAGTTTTAAAGCGGATCCTAATATAAAGGGTGGAGGATTTTTTGTATAAACTTTAGATGTACTTTTACGCTCACTAGTTAGAGTAACTACTCTTTATGATTTTAAAATACCAGAAGATACAATTATAGTAAATGTACCAAGTAAAAATATTCTTAATGTAAGATATAATGTTAATAAAATAATTCTTTGTAATCCTAGGAAACTTACTGATGAAATGGTATTACAACTTATAAATAAAACGAAAGTTATTGATGAAGTATGGGCTGATATATTGGCGTTTGCATCTATATATGGTTACGAAATGTCATTAAAAGCAATAATTGAAAAGCATATTAATAAGTTGAATATAGATAGGGCGATAGAAAAAACAATTGAATATTTGTCTATGGGAAGTGAGTTTGGTTATGGTTATGTTGGAGTAAATGAAAAATGTATGAATAGAGCTTTAAAATTATTAAAAGAATATAAAAAGGTATTATAGTAAAAATAGTGCAATGTCTTAATTGGTATTTGTACTATTTTTATTAAATTATATAATAGTACTTGTAATATTGTAAACTATCTGCTATAATAAGAAAAATAGGAGGTATATATGAAAAAAAATATAGAATTATTAATGCAGTATATGAATAAAGAAATAGAAATAAATAAAGAATTTGATGAAGAAGATGGGATTGATACAACTTCTGAGGATTATGAGCCTTCGTATGATTCAATGAAATTAAAAATAGAAAGTTTTATAAATTATAGAGATATAAGAACAAAACAATTTTGGGTTTCAAAATTATATAATGGAATGGAGAGTCGTAAAAAGGCTTCATTAAGAGTGGAATTAGATGAGGAAAGAAGAAGAAAGCATAATGCAGCATTAACATCACTAGTAGGCTTGTGTAAATTTGGAGAAAAATTTGGGTTGCCAAAAATATATGAAGGAAGCTTACTTACTACTAATGAAATTGAAAATCATGAAAGTAAAAATTATGATAAAAGAAAAGAAATGACAGATTTTTTCTTGAAACTAGTTAATGATGTAAACGAAGTTTATATTGATAGAGAAGTAGTATCTATTAGTGAAAATAAGTTTATTACAGATTTAAAACAACAAATATACAAAACAGATAGAGATTATGGGGTTGAAAAAGGTTTAACAGAAGATGAAGGAGATATTGTGTTTAAGGATAACAGTGATATAATATTGTAATTATGTAAAATTGTGTTTGAATGGTTATTGACTTTTATATAGTTATATGGTATAATTATTCAGACATGTTTTTACAATGTAATTATTAATATAATTAAGGAGGTAGATATGGAAAATATTAATGATGTAATTTCTAATGTGGAGGAAATACAAAGGATCAATAAAGAAATTATCATGTCTGGAATACATGAAGATATTACAAAAGAAAAGGCTAATACAGTTCAAATTGAAAGATTAAAAGAATTAGCTACTGAACTAAATTCAAAAAAATTGTATAATTTTAATTTGGAAAGTGATGCAGCATTATTAAAAAGTGTTAAAGAATTTTGTAGCACTTATTGATACATAGTACTGGAATGTATTTTTTACATTTCAGTATTTTTATGTAATTTTTTCATAAAAAGTAGTATATGTAAATATCATATTATGAGGTGAATTATGTGGAAGAAAGAGTTATTTATTTAAGTCCATCTGCTCAACAAAATAATATTGGTGTAGGCGACTTTGGTTCAGAAGAATATAGAATGAATAGAATTGCAGATATTTTAGAAAATATTTTAGGGAAAAAGGGGTATAGAGTGTATAGAAATAATCCTTATGATACTTTAGCTCAAATAGTTGAAGAAAGTAATAGAATAAATCCTAATATTCATGTTGCTATACATAGTAATGCTGGTGCAGAAACTGCGCAAGGACCTGAAATTTTTACTAATAGAGAAAATACACCTAGTGATATGTTGGCAAATTATATATATGACAATATACTAGATATTTATCCAGATAGAGAAAAGGGAAGAGGTGTTAAGTATACTACTTCTTTATATGAGTTAAGGGAAACTAATGCTCCATCTGTTTTATTGGAGGTTGCTTTTCATTCTAATGAGCAAGATGCAAAATGGATTATGGAAAATGAAGAAAGAATAGCACAGGCTATTGCAGATGGTATTGAAAAATTTTTTAATGATTATTCAAATTTTCTATAAATTTGTTGTTATAAATCGAGTGTTATGTTAAAATATTGATAGGTGATTTAAGATGTTAAATATAGGTGAATTGGTTGAGGCTACAAATGGAATTTTAGTTAATGGTGATGTAAATTTAATTCCAAAAAATTATGTAATAGATAGTAGACTAATTGATAAAGATGATTTTTTTGTACCAATTGTAGGTGAAAATGTTGATGGACATAAATTTATAGAAGATTGTGTTAATAAAGGAATAACTGGATATTTTATATGTTCTAAAGTGGAAAATAAGCAAGATATTATAGATAAGAGTTTAAAATTCAATAACAAATTATGTATTATAGAAGTGGAGGATACTGAGAAGGCTTTGTATAATGCTGGAAAATATAATAGAGAGAAACATTTGGATATACCACTTATTGCAATAACTGGTAGTGTAGGAAAAACGAGTACTCGTGAAATGATTGCTAGTGTTCTTAGAACTTCTAAAAATGTATTAGTTACAGAGAAAAATTACAATAGTTGTATTGGCATTCCTATTATGGCACTAAAAATTGATATGCAAGATATATGTATTTTTGAAGCTGGAATAGATAAGTTTAATGAGATGGATTTAGAGTCTGCATTATTAAAGCCTGATATTGCAGTAATAACAAATATTGGTACTGCACATATTGGAACGTTTAAAGATAAGAAAAATACGTTTAAGGAAAAGTTAAAAATAGTTAATAATTTGAAGGGGATAAATAAACTAATTGTAAATTATGATGACAAAATTTTAAAGAGTATTAATAATAATAGTAAATATGAAGTTTTGAAATGTAGTTTAGGTGAAGCTGAAAATATAAATTGTTGTGAGGATAAAATTACATTTTCTACAAAAATTTATAATAAATTGGAAAGTGTTACAATTAATCAAATTGGTGTACATAATATAACTAATTCCTTATACGCAATAAAAATTGGTGAGATTTTTAACATATCCACCCCAAATATATTAAAAGGTATAGCTTCATATAAAAATTTTAATAGAAGGTTGCAAAAGTATATTATTAGGAATAATATTGTACTTATTGATGATACATATAATGCCAGTATAGATTCTATGTTTTCTGGTTTGTCTACGATAAATTCTATGAAGTCTAAGAGAAAAATTGCAGTTTTAGGTGATATGTTTGATTTAGGCGAATATTCTAATAAATTGCATGAAGATGTAGGAAAGGCTTTTTCAAAGTTTAATTATGATATATTATTTACACTTGGAGAGGCATCTAAAAATATAACTAATATTGCTAAAGAGTATGTTGAGAATGTGAAATGTTTTGATACAAAGATTGAATTAATAAATGAACTTAATAAAGTTATGGAAGATGGAGATATAGTTTATTTTAAGGCTTCAAACGGAATGAGGTTTAATGAAATAATTGAAGAGTTAAAAAAGTAGTAATAAATTTTGTTTATTTTTAATATAATGTAGTGGTGATTAGATGTCAAGAGGAATAGATTTTAAACAAAAAGAGGTAATCGATTTAAATGAGGGGAAAATATTAGGTTTTGTTGTAGATGTTCAAGCTAATTTTGAAAATGGTGAAATAAATGCGATAATTGTTGCAAAAACGGGGAAAATTTTTGGTAACATTGGTGGAAAAAATAATGTGACCATTCCTTGGCAGAATATAAAAAAGATTGGAGAAGACGTCATATTGGTTGATATGTGATGTCTTTTTCTTATTTTGAAAAATTAAGAATTTGTTGTTGTAATTGGTGTTATTGAAATATTTGTTACTATTCACGGGGGTGAAAAAGGCACGCAGAAAGTCTAGGAATATATACTTCCTAGTTTTCTGCATTTACATATGATAAATCAAATACA
>CAOKPF010000024.1 GCA_948470565.1 uncultured Clostridium sp. | reverse complement strand
GTACTATATTTTCATTTCCTCCTACTTCTACTTTTTTCTTGTTTCCATTTACTGCCACTATTGCTATTACTGCTATTATCACTACTCCTATTAGTACTATTACTACTCCTGCACTTTTTCTTTGGCTATCTACTTTTGCTTTTTCCATTTTTTCTTTTCCCCCTCTTTTTTATTTTTTATAAATTTCTCTTAATAACATTTATTCTTTTGTTGCTTACTCTTTTAATTTTTATTTCTTTTGTTCCTTAAAAAATAATAATAATATATTTTAAGATATAAATTATTTAGCCTTTTGTGTGTGTGTGTAAAGCTTTTTATTATATATCTTTTAAATATATTTTCATTGTAACATATTCTGAAAAAATCTCTCTATATCCTATTATGTTGCTATACATGTATATTGGTATGATTGTTTCATTTTATGTACAATGCTATATCTAGTATATACTACTATTACTGATTTTTTTGTCATATTCTGTTTTTTATCAAAAATTTTACTGGAATATATTCCCAACATTTTTTTTGTTTTTTAATTCAGACAGCACGAATACAAATAGCTAAGTTTTCACCTATCTATTGGTATTATCTTTCCATATATTTTTTTGACGCAGTTACCCCTTGGTTATTTCTTCTATTATTTAATACATCTACGTGTGTGTGTGTGTAGTATCATCATAGTTCCGTGTGCTTTATTTGACATAATCTTTTTCATGTGCTATCTTCCCCTCTTTTGTTTAACTACATTATACACCATTCTATTTTGCTTTTGCAATACTTTTCTTATATTTTTTTAATTTACTATCTATTTGCAGCTACTTGTGCAGTAATTGCCCTCCAAGTATTACAACCAACTATTCCATCTTGAGTAAGACCTTTAGCTCTTTGAAACCTTATAACTGCATTTTTTGTATTTGTTCCAAATATTCCATCTATACTACCAGGATTATATCCTAAAAAATCCAAAGCATCTTGTAAAGTAGCTACATATGTACCTTTACTCCCCTGTTTTATTAACGGATAACCACCAGTAGCACATGCTGGATTTCTATTTCTTTTATCAACATGAACCCATGTAGGTGCAAGTGACCTTGGTTCTACATATGTAAACATTTTATTATTTATTGCAAGATTTCTTATTTTCTCTCTTTCAGCAGCTGGCATTCCCTGTGCCATATCAATTGCAGTACCTGCATAATGTTGTGACATATTAGCATGACCACCTTCTCTTATTCTTTTAAAGGCATATCTTACAGTAATAGGTTTTCCATATAACCTTCTTAATTTATTAAATGCTTGTATAGAATGCTTATCAGCCCATATTGTATCTGATTTTGATGAACCTCTAAATTCTTTTACAGACAAATATTTATCCTCAGAATAAGGCATAGGATCATTTAAATTTCTATTATAAGTTTCCATTCTATTTGTATCATTATTATATATTAACACTTTCATTTTTACCACCTCCCATATAATTATATGATTACAACTTTAAACTTGTACCAAATTACATATATACCTATGAGAAATTAAAAAACATTGAATTTACATATGTAAATTCAATGTTTTTTATTTAGATACGATAAATAAGTTTTTAGCAGAATTTTTTTATCTATATAATGTCTAATACTTTTTGTGCAGCAATATTTGGTGCATAATTTATTACACTAATTATATTATTTTCCTTTATAACATTACCGTTAATCTTTATAGTGTTTATAAGTATCAAAAACTCATAAATACTATTCAATTCAATTAATTGGCACTTATCCATAATTAGTAATAACTCATATAAATTATTTTCAAATATATCCTTACTAAACTTAATACCATCATATCTCTCAATAAATTTGATTACTTCCTGTCCACTATATCCAAAGCCTGCCAATTCTTTATACAAAGATATATTCGTGTCTGATATTTTTTCCAACACATTTACATAATTTGTTATATAATTTATTTTCTCTGAATTATACATGTCCTTATTTATTATATCTTTTGTAAAATCCATAAGCTCTCGAAACTTATATTCGCTAAACTCAAATATTTTTTTTCTAAAAAAAGGTGATATAAATTTGACATATTCTATGGTATTTAAAATTTCTATTAACCGTTTACACTCTTTATATTCAAAGTTAGTACACATTATTTGAAAATCAATATAATATTCAAGAAGATATGTGTTATAATATCCAATCATATTAGATATATAATCTCTAACATTCCTATATGAGCTTAAAAGGTCAACACGCTTCGGATACTTAGATGACATTTCATATAATACAACACCAGCTTTTTCCTTTTGCAAAGCATTCTTATACCTATCAGAATTAAAAATTACTTTAGTAATATATGTTACTTTATCTATATCTGTACAAATTTCTATTAATAATTTCCTTATTTCATATTTATCCTCTATATTACCTAATTCCTCACCTAACATCTTTTGCAATATTAAATGCTTACTGTTATACCATGCCTCATAATTTTTTGCTTCATTAATAAATTCAAACTTTTCACCTATAATCATAGAATCACTCCTTATCTTTACAAATATTTATTTATAATTTAAAAGTTACATATTGTATTATATGTAATATGTCGATAAAACTTTACAAATATTTACATTTTTTTTAATTCTTCTATAAAGTCTCTAATTGTGGCTGCTTTTTCAAATTCATATTTTCTTGCATAGTTCATCATTTCTTCAGTAAGTCTTTGAATTGTTTCATCTACATTCTCGCCTTTTTTTATTTCGATTTGCTCAGTTTCTTCTTCACTAAACGTAGCTTTTACACTATCCCTTACATCTTTTATTATTGTTTTTGGAACTATTCCATGTTTTTTATTATATTCTTTTTGAATTTTTCTTCTTCTATTTGTTTCTGCTATAGCCTTTTCCATAGATTCTGTTAATTCATCAGCATACATTATTACTTTACCGTTTGAATTTCTTGCTGCTCTACCAATAATTTGAATTAAAGAACGCTCACTTCTAAGGAAACCTTCTTTGTCTGCATCAAGTATTGCAACAAGCGAAACTTCAGGGATATCAAGTCCCTCTCTTAGCAAGTTTATTCCAACTAATACATCAAATTTTCCAAGCCTTAAATCTCTAATTATTTCTAATCTATCTAGTGCTTCTATATCAGAATGCATATATCTTACCCTTATCCCCTTATCACTAAAGTAACTAGATAATTCTTCTGCCATCTTTTTAGTTAAAGTGGTTACAAGTACTCTTTGCCCTAAACTTGTTACTTTATTTATATTTTCAACTAAATCATCTATTTGCCCATCAGTTGGCTTTACTACTATCTCTGGATCAAGCAAACCAGTAGGTCTAATAATTTGTTGCGCAACACATTTAGAATTTGTATTTTCATAATCTGCTGGAGTAGCACTTACAAAAACTACTCTCTTAGCTCTTTTTTCCCATTCATCGAATTTTAAAGGTCTATTATCAAATGCTGATGGAAGTCTAAATCCATTTTCTACTAATGACTCTTTTCTTGCCCTATCTCCATTATACATTCCTCTTATCTGTGGTATTGTTACATGTGATTCATCAATAACTACTAAAAAATCATCTCCCATATAATCAAATAAAGTATATGGTGTACTTCCTGGTTCTCTACCACTAAGTATTGCAGAATAATTTTCTATTCCCTGACAAAATCCTGTTTCTCTTAACATTTCAATATCAAAATTAGTCCTTTGTTCTATTCTATACGCCTCTACAATTTTATCATTATCCTTAAAATATTTTACCCTTTTTTCCATCTCATCTTGAATTTTTACAATTGCCTTTTCTATTTTTTCCTTCGGAATTACATAGTGAGACTTAGGATATATAAATTCATGTTTAGATGTAGATTTTACCTTTCCTGTTATTGCATCTACAATACATACTCTATCTATTTCATCTCCAAAAAATTCAAGCCTTATAACCTCTTCTAAATTAGCTGCTGGAAATATATCAATAATATCCCCCTTTACCCTAAATTTACCTCTTGAAAAATCAATATCATTTCTTTCATATTGAATTTCCACAAGTCTTTTCATAACCTCTTCACGTGACTTTTTCATTCCAGGTCTAACTGATAATACTAAACTTGAATAATCCTCAGGAGAACCAAGAGAATATATAGCAGACACACTAGCTATTATTATAACATCTTTTCTTTCAAATAAAGCTGCAGTTGCACTATGACGTAACTTATCTATTTCATCATTAATACTACTATCCTTTTCAATATATGTATCTGTGGATGCAATATATGCCTCAGGTTGGTAATAGTCATAATATGAAATAAAATATTCAACTGCATTATTAGGAAAAAATTCCTTAAATTCAGAATAAAGTTGACCTGCCAAAGTTTTATTATGTGTCATAATAATAGTTGGCTTTTGCACTTGTTCTATTACATTTGCTATTGTAAAAGTTTTTCCTGAGCCTGTAACTCCTAACAATGTTTGAGCATTATATCCTTTTTTTATTCCTTCTACTAATGTATTTATTGCTTCTGGCTGATCGCCTGTTGGCTTAAATTTAGAATGCAATTTAAACATAAATTCCTCCTTTATTATTAGATATATAACAAAATAAAATCCAAAACAAAAATATAAAACCTTATCTATTAATTACAACTATTATACCATAATTACATATATTAAACAAGAAATTTAAACTATACAAACGAAATATATATAATCAGTATAAATTATATCAATTTTTAACAAGCTCTCAGTTCAACTACTTTTACAATTAAACTTCAAAAAAAACAAATAAAAAAAACCCCAGCCTATAAAATAATAAGTTGGAGTTTTTTTTATAAAATACAATTATGACAAAATTAATTTAATAAGTTCTTTTTCTTTTGGAGGTAGTTTTGAAATAACATTACAAATAGTAATAATTAGTTCTTTATCTTCATCAGAGAAATTTATTATTTGAGCTAAAATCTGATTAAAAGTTTCTAAATTATTATATGATAGTTTTTCTAAAAGAAAAAGCAGATAAGGAAAATCTTTAAAATTAGAAACTCTATCATATAATTTTTCTATTTCCAAATTCAAAATTTTTTGAGAATAACCACTCAATTCTAATAATTCAAAAAAATTTAGTTCTAATATAACACTAAGCTTAAATGCAACTTTTAAAGATATTTTTTTAGTCACATCGCATTCAAGCCGATTAATAACAGTTGGAGTAGTTCCTACTAATTTTGCAACCTCCTTTTGTGTCAGCCCCTTAGAAAGCCTTGCATTTTTAATCATATGTCCTAATGTATTATTATTCATATTAACCTCCTACAATTGATTTAATTAATTATTATTAAATTATATACTAAATAGTTCAATTTAATATTTTACCATAATTTTAGCAAATTTACAATAATTTCAATTGCATTATATAAAATAAATTAAAAATTACTTAAATGAAAAATTATTATTATTTATACAGTATATAAAACAAATATACTTTAATAGCAAAATTGTAAAATATAAACTGTAAAATGTAAAAACCAAATTCTTAATAAAATATACAATAACACTAAAGCTCAATTTATTGTAAACTATTTTATTAATTTATATCTATTATATTATTAGCTATTAATAAAAATCTGATGTATTTCTACATTTTCTCCTAAAATAAATAATTTTTTTCTGATTTTTTCTGATTTTGTTGAATATCAAATACAAAATACTTTATAATATATATACGTCAAAAAATTCATATAATAGAAATCTTCGAATTAAAAAAATTAGAAAGGAATAAATACTATGAAAAATATTATAAGACTTATAAAAAAATTAGATTTTATGCTAATGTGTCCATTTTTATTATATATATCAGCAATTGTAATTTTTAAGCTTATTGTACAAGTAACCCCTGATTTAAAATACTTTTTATTTGAAACCTTATCAACTCTAATAATTGGTATAATATTATCTACAAAAAAATATATATTACACATATATGGCTTTATTTTGTTATATATATACCTTTTTATTAATATAAAAATTGGTAGTCAAGAATATATAAAACATGCAAGTAGTATTATTGCAATTTTTTGGACAACATACTATATTATTGTTTATACTATAAAATTAATATTTAATTCACTAGAAGCAAGACTAAAACCAAAAATTTAAAATATTTTAAATAAAATTAAAAATCACTGAATATACATATGTACTTTCAGTGATTTTTACTAATTTAAACTATAATAATATATATTATTTTTATGTTCTTCATTTTTATAATTAAAAAATAACATTAATAAATGTAAACGAATTAAAATCAACAAAACTCATATAAATTTCCCATTTTATATTAATTAATACTAAAATAAAAAATAGTATATTATAACACATGTAATACTATAAAAAAAGTTACAATACTACAACTGCATAATAATTGGAAAAAATTAGAAAAAATCAGAAAAATCAGAAAAAAACGCAATATTCAAGAAAATTTGTATTTTTTTTTGACATTTTAATTGCAAAAATGTATAATAACTATGTACAATTATACAAAAATTTAGTTTACTATAAAGTTAGGAGGTAACAATGCTACATATATTAATAATAGACGATAACTTTGAGTTTATAGAAACTTTATTTAATGAACTAAATTCTGATAAAAGCAATAAATTTAAAGTAGTTAAAATATGTACCAACAGTAAAAATATAATAGATTATATATTAAAAGAATTTGTAGATGTAATTTTATTAGATTTAAATATGCCAAATATAAATGGATTACAAATACTAGATGCTATTAGGGAAAATAATATAAAAAGTGACGTTATTGCAATATCTGGAGATGAAAATTTCATTTTAAAACTTACTCAAGGAAATTACCACACTTATAGAATGTTTTTAAAACCTATTTCTTATGATAAATTGATTGACACTTTGAATAAAATGTATGATGAAAAATCAAAAAAAACTATAACATCAACCTCAAAAATAATAGAATTACTAGATATATTCAATTTCAACAAATCATCACTTGGTTACACATATATAATAGATTGTTTAAATATATGTATTAGAACGAAATGTAAGTACATTCCTAATATGAAAACATTATACAATGAAATAGCAGCAAGAGAATCCATAAAGCTATCCTCAAGTATTGGCTGGAATATAGAAAAATGTATTACTTCCATGAAAAATTCTACAAATAAAAATATCTTAGATAAATATTTTAACTTTAAACCAACCCCTAAAGCTTTTTTAAATTGCATACTTTCACTTTACTATTCTGAAAAAACTAATAATATAAAACATAAAGTATAAATTAAAAACGTTGATTTTCGTATGTAAAATCAGCGTTTTTTTATTTTAACAATTTTACTAATATACTGTAATTTGTTACATATACTTGACATAATCACATTTGTGATGTATAATACTGATATATTTTTAGAAAAAAATTATAATTAATTTAAGGAGGAATTCTATGAAAGAAAAAATCATTAATAACATAATATGCCCTATTACACTCATTGCCTATGTATTTAGTATACTTATACTAAGTGGTTTTATTTCATCAAACATTATAAGATTTTTATTTCAATTAATAATATCATCAATAAGTATACATTATTTTTATTTCCTTTTAGGGTGTAAAATTTCTAATTTTGATGAATTAAAAACTGAAATGAAAATAATAGCAAAGGAATTATTTATGTTTATACCAATCTTTATTATATGTACTCTTTTTAGAACTTTTGTTATTGTAGGAACACCAAAAAATCAATTAGAACTTGAAGAAATATTTACACAAATTTCACCAGTTATGTTTTTTATAATATGTGTTATTATTTGTCCAATTGAAGAAGAATTTATTTGCCGGTTTTTACCATATAATTTTATAAAAAATAAACTTTTCTATATTATTATATCAGCAGTTGTTTTTGCAGGAATACATGTAGTAGATGATCCAAATCCACTATATTATATAACTGCTTATATGATAAATGCTCTTTATTATGGATACAGATACTCTAAAACAAAAAATTTGCTCGTAACTATATCACTACATAGTTTTAATAATTTAATAGGTTTTATTTGTATGATAATGGCTCTTTAAGCCTATATAATCATAAATGTAACTGATAAGAATATAAATCAGTTGCATTTTTTTGATCCGTTTATAAAACTAGTAAAAATATGTGTTTTCAAAAATTGTTATTAACATAATATAGTATAGTGTGCTATAATATAGTTAGATTAAATATTAAACCTATTTTTAATAAAGGATGAATTCTTATGATGAAAGAAATGACAATGGAAAATTTTACAATTACTTTTTTAAAAGAAAGATGCTGCAAATAGTAAATGGCATTATTATAACACAAGAAATGTCAAAAAATAAAGTGGAATTACAAAAGAAAATTATGGACAACTACTAGAGAAATTACAGTTTGCAGAAGACATAAACTTTTTCTGGGATCCCCCTACTAAAGTATACTGCACAGAGGAAAAAGTAATTTTTAGTAATTAAATTTTCCCACATTATCAAAATAAAAATTCACTAAAAACTTTTCCTAGCAAATACTGAGCATTTTCAAAAATCTCCATATTATATTTTTCAATTTCCTCCTCAAAAAACTCTCTATTTTCAATATACCTATTATATCTAATTTCTATTTGTATTGCATTAATATTATTATAACTACCATAATATCTTGTTATATAACCTCCTCTAACAGGATCATTAATTGCAACAGAAAAATCATACTTTTCAAAAATATATTTTAATCTATTTAATATTGTATCATTTGCAGACATTCCGTTATTATTTGATATTATAACGTCTGCTCCATTATCATTTTTAAACTTAGCAAAACTATGTAAATCAAACAGTATAACATTAGGAAAATAATATAATTTTTCGTCTAGCAATCCTCTTAGCTCATTATGATATGGCAAGTAAAACTCATTAATTCTTCTATTAATCTCATCTAACCCTAATTTAAAATCATATAAACTATTTCCCCATGTATTTTTATCATAAACTAAAGTATTACTATAATTACTGCCATTTTCAGCTATATTTCTATTTACATCAATAACATATCTACTTATATTATTAACAATAGCCGTTACACCCATGGATTTAAAGAAGCTATATAACTTTATTAAAAACCAGTCCTGATTTGAAAAGACTACATCTTTTCTCATCTGCTTTCTTATATTATCTGGGATATATGTACCACTATGTGGTATACTAATAACGATATTTGATTTCATGTTATACTTATTTATAACTAAAAATTTATTAATATTTATATCTATCACCTGCTTAAAAACTACATTTTAATTAACAAAACACTACATGGATTATATCATAATTATATACATATAACAAGTCAAAACAAGCTCAAAGTCTAGCCTTGAGCTTATTTTTATGGTAAATCTGTAGTATCGCCACAATGAATAGTTATAATTGAACCTTTTTCTACTACATTACCAGCACTAGTATCTTGAGTAAGTACTGTACCTGAACCAACAATTCTAACATTTAATTCTGCAGAGTGTAATGCCTTTATTGCAGCAGTTGATGTCATATTTCTAACATCTGGTACACTAACAGTTTGTTTTGCATCATCGCTTGCATAAAGCCTTATACTAGACCCTTCCATAAGTGACGCACCTGATTTTGGTATTTGCCCTTTAATAATATCAGTATCGTTCAAATTCACATCAGTTGCAAATTTAAATCCACTTGAAGTAATAGTTGTTTTAGCTTCTGCAAAAGACATACCTGTAAGATCTGGCACAACTTTTTCAACAATATCATTATCCTCTGAAGTATAATCAGTAGGTATATCTAGATACCTAAGAGTTTCATCAAGTATAGAGCTTACAACAGGACCTGCAACAGCACCTCCTCCATGTCCAGAAGGACCTTTTGCATCAAATACATTAACTACAACTACAACTTGAGGTGAACTTACAGGAGCAATTGCTGCATAACCTGCCAAATATTTAAGATTACTTCCTCTACCATTTTCACCAGTAGCTGTTTTACCAGCTATCCTATAACCATTTACAGAACCTGTTTTTGCAGTTCCATCAGTTGCAGTAGATTCAAGTGCACTCAAAAGGCTATCTGCTGTTTCCTTTGACATAACCTGTTTTAATATCTGTGATTCAACTTTTTTATCGTAGTTTTCTGTATTACTTTTTATTTCTTTTACAATATATGGTTTTATCAGATATCCTCCATTTGCAACTGCAGAATAATTAACTGCTGTTTGTATAGTTGATATTTGAATAGTTTGCCCAAACGATGTTGTTGCAAGATCTATTACTGCCATACTTTTTCTATCATGCATAATTCCTGTTGCCTCACCTGGTAAATCAATACCAGTTTTTCCATATAAATTAAATGCATCTAAATATTCACAATACTTTTCAATTCCTAATCTTTGAGAAAGCTGCATAAACACAGGGTTGCATGAATTCATAATTCCCTCTCTTAATGACTCACTTCCATGACTATTAGGATATCTCCAACATTTTATATTCCAAGTTCCAACTTTCATAATTCCTGCACAAGAAAATTCTCCAGGCGTATCTAACTGTACAACGTTTTCTTCCAAAGCTGCTGTTGCTGTAATTATTTTAAATGTCGAACCAGGTTCTGCAGTATCAGATATACATTTGTTTCTCCACATATTTTCCAATGCTTCACTTTTTTCCTTTGAACTAAGCGTATCCCACGAAGCCTTTATAGTTTCATCATTAATTGTAAATGGATCATTTGAGTCAAAAGTTGGATAAGTAGCCATTGCAAGTACTTCGCCTGTGTTAGGATTAAGTACTGTTGCAGTAGCATATTGAGCTACGTTTTCAATAACTGCCTTACTCAAATACTTCTCAACGATAGACTGAATTGTGGCATCAACAGTTAAAACTAAATCTTTTCCATTAGTCGATGAAATATACTGTTCATTAGTAAATGGAGTTTCCCTTCCCTTTCCATCAGTACTACCAACTATTTTACCAGGAATTCCAGAAAGTTCATCATCATAATATGCTTCAATACCTGCAAGACCTTGATTATCTGTACCAACAAATCCTAATACATGAGATAATAATGTAGTATATGGATATACTCTCTGAGTATCTTCATCTACTCTAATCCCTGTTAGTTCCTCTTCATTTATATACTCTAATATTTTATTTGCTTTTTCATCATCAATTTTAGTAGCAATTATCTCGCTAGCAGAATTTTTACTAAGTTTTGCTAAAACTCCATCCCTATCAATTTCTAAAATTTCAGATAACTTATCTGCTATTTGTTCTTTTTTATCTTTATCTATACTTTTTGGAACCACTGTAATTAAGTTTACAGATATACTTTGTGCTAATATCTTAGTTCCCGTAGTATCATATATAGTTCCACGCTTTGCTTCAACTGTCCTTTCTTTTGTCTGTTGCTCATAGGCCATTTGACTATAATGATCATATTTTATTACCTGTATATATACCAGTCTACCAAAAAGAACCACTATAACTGTACAACATACAATAAGCATTAGTAATATTCTTTTTTGATTTTTCAAAGACATATAAGCCAAAGATATCCCCCCTTAAAAAATATCAAGTCAAAAATAAGCTTACTACATAATACTTAAATTTTGGCTTGATTATTCCTAGTTATATAATATATTCTCTATAAACTCTCTAACTATATCTATTACTTTATTTATTATCGTAGCATTATCTTCCTCAACTTTAACCGATTTTATAGTAGATGATGTATCAACATATACAGTCTGATTTTTATCTGGTTTTTGCATACCAAGTTGTTGCTTTGCATATGCTTCTATTTCATTTAAATCAGTGTTTCGTTCTACCTCAATTTTGACATTAGCAAGGACCGCTTCAGTACTTTCCAACTCACTTTTTAACCTTATTACCTCTAAATTTCTTTCATTTATTAAATTATATCTATATGTAATTATCATTGTCATAAAAAAAAATGCAAATATAGTTGCCATAATAGCTACTTTATTTTTCTCTTTTGATTTTTTTTCAAACTTTACTTTTCCAACAGGTCTATTCTTCTTTCTAGTATCTATTTTTTCTATATCATAATAACCCTCTTCATATGTGTTTTCATATTCCTGTTTTTTCTTTATAGCAGGCTCATTATTATAGTAATCTTGATACAGTTTTCTTGCTGGCAACTTTTTTCACCTCTTTTTTATTATAAATTACAATTTTTGCATTTTACTTTGTAATTTTCTCAAAAACTCTAAGCTTTGCACTTCTAGCTCTTGAATTAATATTAACTTCTAAATCACAAGGAATTATTGGTTTATGTGTAATTATTTTTCCTAAAGATTTATAATTACAAACACAAACTGGTAATGACTTTGGACATGTACATCTTCCTTCTAATTCTTCATATGTATGTTTTACTATTTTATCCTCTAATGAATGAAATGTTATAATAGCTAATCTTCCTAACTCATTTAATACATTTACTGAATCTACTACTGCATCTTTTAATTTTGTTAATTCTTCATTTACTTCTATCCTTATTGCTTGAAAAACTCTTTTTGCTGGATGTTGTTTTTCATTTAAAGCTTTATTTGGCATTGCTGATTTTATAACATCAACAAGTTCTAATGTTGTTTCTATATTTTTATTCTTCCTTATATCACATATTTTCTTTGCTATACTCTTTGAATATCGCTCTTCCCCATAATCAATAAATATATGAACTAGTTTATCCTCTGAATACTTATTTACTACATCATATGCAGATATACTATCTTCTCTATTCATTCGCATATCAAGCTTTGCATCATTCATATAGCTAAAACCTCTACTCGCCTCATCTAATTGGTAAGATGAAACACCTAGATCAAGTAATATTCCATCTACTCCATTTATATTAAGTCTCTTTAATATCTCTATAATGTTTGCATGATTGTCATGTACAGTATAAAAATTTTTAAATTCTTTTAGTCTTTCCTTAGCAGCATTTATTGCTTCTATATCTCTATCAATCCCTATTAATCGCCCTTTGTCGCTTAATTCTTTTAAAATTTCATAAGAATGCCCTCCACCACCTAGTGTACCATCAACATATATGCCATCGGGTTGTATACAAAGGTTTTTTAAGCATTCTTCTAATAATACTGATTTATGTTTAAAATCCATTTTTTTCTCCAAATATCATAATAAAATTTTTATCTTTTGTACATTAATATATTTCATTAGTATTTAAAATTCTTTAGTTTCTAAATATAAAAAATTTTTCATATGTATATATATCTTAAATGCCTAAATCAGACATTTGAGATGCTATATCTTCCAAATCCATATTTTCTGGACTTGTGTAATTTTGCCAAGCTACCTTATCCCATATTTCAACTCTTGACATCACACCAATTATATATACTTCTTTTGAAATATTTGCATATTCTCTTAAATTTTGTGGTATATTAATCCTTCCCTGCTTATCTAGCTCACACTCAGTAGCACCAGAAAAGAAAAATCTAACAAAGTTTCTAGCATTAGTATTGGTTAATGGTAATGATTTTAATTTTTCTTCAAATACAGACCATTCATTTTTAGAATAAATAAAAAGACAATTATCAAGACCTTTAGTTACAATAAAACTTGTTCCTAAATCCTCCCTAAACTTAGAAGGAACACTTACTCTTCCTTTTTCATCTACATTATGGCTATATTCTCCAAGTAACATTTTTTCACCCCCATATTTGACACTTCTTGCCACTTTGTACCACTTGTTTAATATTTTAGTATAAAAGTGGTTAAAAATCAATAGTTTTAATTAAAAAAAGTTAAAAATGTAGCAAATTTATCAAAATCTGAACATATGTTCAGAGATTTTGAAATACATAATAATTTTATAAAATTCTGTAATAATTTAAAACTTGACACATATGATATAATATATGTGTAATATTTTGTAACTTAAAATTAATATTTAATAAGGGGGTTAATTAAAAATGTTAAACAATGAAAACCTAAAAGAGAAATTATTAGAAAAAACAAATAGCGGAAAACCCCGTATTCCACGGGTGTTAAGAAACTGCACAGAAATAAAAAATGAACTTGGAGAAAACTATACAGTAGATAGATTTTTAGAAATTTCAAAAGAATTTTCACAAAAATACTATGATGCTGAAACTGTAAGACGAGCAAAAAATGAAATACGCAATTTCATATTCTTAATAAATGAAATGCTCAAAAATACTAATGAATTTGCTCTTGAAAATTTCAAAAAGAAATTTAAAAAAACAAACTATCCTGCATATGCAAAAATGACAGAAATATGTGGTATTGAAAATGTATCCAAATTTACCACAAGAATGGATAGTTTAAGATTAATATACCTAAAATGGTATGCGTCCAAAGGATACTATAGAAAAAGCTTACACAATACATTTATAAGGGAACTAAATCTACAAAAAGATTTTTTAGAAGATTTTTCTCAAAATGTACTTGAAAGTGAAGCTGAATATTTTATTTTAAGTATTCTTTTTTATGACATACCAGCAGAGGATAGACGATATGTTCATGGGGCATACATCTATTAAAATAAAATTTTATAAATAAAAACAGCCTAAATATAGGCTGTTTTTATTTACTTATACTATTACTCATGATATAATTTTAATAGGTGATATTGTGAATTTACTTTGGTATTATATTATATATATTTTTGTAATAAATATTTTAGGCTTTTTTAATATGAAATGGGATAAGGAGTTTGCCAAGAAAGGTACAAGAAGAACTAGTGAAAAAGCACTTATGACTTATGCTTTATTACTAGGTGGTATTGGCATATATTATGGAATGTATAAATTTAGACATAAAACTAAACATACAAAATTTGTAATTGGAGTTCCTGTATGTATTATACTAAACATAATCTGCTCTTACTATATTATAACATATATCATTTCACATTAGCGAAAATGGGATTAAAACAAGTATACAAGCTATATTTTATAAATTATAATTAAAAATCATTGAACTTACATATGTATTTTCAATGATTTTTTTGTATATTATTTTTAATAAAAACTATGTTATTACTAAAGATTTTATTATTCTTTTTCTACTATAATTACTTTATCATCTTTTACATCTAAAGTAAATTTCTCATTTTCTTTTATATTTCCCCTTAAAAATTCTACTGCAATTAAATCTTCCACATTCCTTTGAATTGTCCTTCTAAGTGGTCTTGCACCAAATCTATCGTTATATCCAGTATCAGCTATATACTTTGATACATTATCTGTATAATCAAACAATATATGCTTTCCTTTAGTTTCTTCCTGCAACTCTCCAAGTAATAATTTTGATATTTCTAAAATATTACTCTTACTTAATTTATTAAATGTAATTATATCATCTATTCTATTTAAAAATTCTGGTGAGAAAAACTCTTTTAAAGCTTCATTTGTTTTATTCATCAAATTGATACTATCCATTTTACCATTAGCAAAACCATAACCATCATTTCTAAAATTAGTACCAAGATTTGAAGTAAGAACAATTATAGTATGCTTAAAAGATACTGTTTTTCCTTGCGAATCAGTAAGTCTTCCTTCATCTAATATTTGTAATAATATATTATAAATACTTTGATGAGCCTTTTCGATTTCATCAAATAATACTATACTATATGGATTTCTCCTTATCTTTTCTGTTAATTGACCCGCTTCATCATACCCTACGTATCCTGGAGGTGCACCAATAAGTTTAGATGATGAATGAGCCTCTGTAAATTCAGACATATCTAATTTTATAACAGCGTCTTCATTGTCAAATAGTTCATACGCAAGCTCTTTTACTAGTGCAGTTTTTCCAACACCAGTTGGACCAACAAAAATAAATGATGGTGGTCTTTGTATATTTCTAATATTTGCTCTTTTTCTAAGTATTGCATTACTTATAGCATCTATTGCCACTTCTTGACCTATTATTTTACCACTTAAATTCTTGTTTAAATTTAATAGTTTTGTTGTTTCAGCAGTCTTTATCCTAACAACTGGTATTTTTGTCCAAAGCTCAACTACTCTAGCCAAATCATCAAATTCAACATTTCTAGGCTTACTCTTTTTCTTTAATTCATCTAGCTCATTTTGAATTTTACAACTTTCTTCTTTTAGCTTTGCAACTATTTCAAACGCAGATACATCATCTGTTTTACTTGTATTATCATTTTCACTATCTTGTTGTATTTCAGTTTCAATATCTAATTGTTCCTCTAATATATCAGCAAGCTTCTTTTCTAATTTTTCTATTTTTGCTAAGTTTACGTCATCTAAATTTACCCTAGCACAAGCCTCATCAATTAAATCAATAGCTTTATCAGGCAAAAATCTATCATGTATATATTTATCAGCTAAACTTACTGCATCTTTTAATACATCATCACTAATAATTACTTTATGATAATTCTCATAGTATTCTCTTATTCCTTTTAATATTTCAAAACAATCCTCTGCATTAGGTTCATCTACTATAACAGGTTGAAATCTTCTCTCAAGTGCACTATCTTTTTCAATATATTGTCTATATTCTTTTAAAGTTGTTGCACCAATAAGTTGTACTGTACCGTTTGCAAGAGCAGGTTTTAACATATTAGCAGCATTCATTGAGTTATCATGCTCTAAACCTCCTACAATATTATGGACTTCATCTATTGCAAGAATTATATTTCCAAAAGATTTACACTCATCTATTAAACCTTTTACTCTAGATTCAAACTGACCTCTAAACTGAGTGCCCGCCACAAGAGATGTCATATCTATCATATATAATTCCTTACTTGCAAGTTTTGCTGGCACATTTCCATTTGCAATTTCTAATGCTAACGCGTTTACAATAGCAGTCTTTCCAACTCCTGGTTCACCAATAAGTGCAGGATTATTTTTACACCTACGATTCAGTATTTGAATTACTCTTTGAAGTTCAGTTTTCCTACCTATGACTTTATCTATTTTTCCCTCTCTTGCTTTTCTAGTCAAATTTTCGCCAAACGTATCTAAATACTTAGTCTTTCTTACCTTTTTGCTCTTTTTACCTTTTTCTTCTTCTTTTGACTCATTTTTTTCATCCGACTTTTTAGTCTTATTATCGTTTTTGAAAAAATTTCCTAGTTGGAAAAATCCACCCATTCCATTTTTGGTACCATCCTCTTCACTATTTTCAGGAATTTCGTCCATTGACATACCGAAATTTCCAAACATATTTTCAAATTGTTGTGTCATATTATCAAGTTCTTCTTCTGATATATTTTCCATACCTTTTACTATATTTTCTAAAGGATTAATTCCCTGTTTCTTTGCACATTCTACACATAAGCCTGTAGTTTCTCCTGTACTCTTACCATCTTTATCTAATTTATTTATAAATATTACTGCCATATTTTTTTTACAAACTGAACATAGCATAAAATTTTATCACTCCTAACCTTTTTTGTTAAACTTTGCTTTTGACAGTTAGTAGTATATCATATTTTAAGTATTTTTACAATATTTTTATTAATAAATAATTATATCTAATTTTTCATTACATATTTTTTGTATAAATTTACTAGCAGAAAAAATAGTTGAAATTACACTCGTAAAATCAACTATTTTTTTTACTTAATTATTTTACTACATTATTAACCCAATCAATTTTATTCCATTCATAATTGAAAGAGTTAAATATACATAGAACATTAATTTACTTGGTTTTGAATAATAAGAGTAATACGCCAAATATCCCCAAAGTAATAAAAGACCTACATGTAAAAGAAACTCTGAAAAACTAACTAATGCAATGTCAATTATAATAAACACTGCAATTGCAGCAATAGAGATTAAAACTTCTTTCTTTTCTCCTTTACTGTAATACATCTCTACCTTTTCCAATAATTTCTTACAAACGATTATCTCAAGAATAATTACTATAAATATTAGTAAAATTCTCATAGTAATACCTCCTTTATTAAAAATTGGTTAATAATTACTGCATATTTATTATATCACAGATAATTGAGTAAGTAAATATGTTATCAGTTAACATTTCTTAATCTTTTAGAGTTGCATTGTTTAAAATATCAACTTCAAACTTATATGTAGCGCCTTTTTCTAAGCTTTTCCAACATTCATAATCTACACAAAATGTACGTTCCTTACCCTTTTTATCAGTTCCAATAATATTGTACGTCTGTGTTTTATTCCCCTCTCTTTCATCATCTAAAAGATTAAGTTCTCCCCAATAAGGCTCTCTATCATTAGCACTTGTTTTCACATTCCTTTCAAAAAGCCACCTATATATTTCATAGTAATACTTTGTTCTATAAATTGGTTCATTCCTATACACAGGTTCCTGGTATTTTTCATCTTCATAATATGTCTCGTATACAGGCTCATTTCTAGTCTCAATTTCAAAGTAGCCATTTCCCAAATCTTTTTTTCCTACTTCTACCTCTTTATAGCCAATTATACGCTCTTTAGCCACTTGACGCGTTTTAGTTTCATAATGATCTAACACTCTATTATAACTATACACTTCCAATGAAGTACGTATTAAATTGGCATCAGTTGGCAAATTCCAATCACTTTCCTGTACAGGCTTATATTTTTCAACACTTATATTTCTTTCCCAAGAAAATGAATTTACTTTTAACTCTACCTCCTTAGGCATAATAGCAAAAGCAATTAAAAATATAACAAGTGCTGCAATAGCAACACCTGAAATTGCCATTAATATACTGGTAAGGTTAAACTTACTACTACTTATATTATTCCAACTATTATTTGTTCTTTCTTCTGTATTTTTTGGAACACTATTTGTTACCTCATTATTACTCACTTTTGTTTTCTGCTTAGCCTTGTTTTGAAAATAATCCAAATTACTGCTATCCCTTATTGCTCCACATGAAACACATACATTTGTTTCATCAGGATTTAATTGCTCGCAATAATTGCATACCCATTTAGGTCGCCGACTAACCTTATTAGTTGGTGTTTCCTCAACATACTCCCTTTCACCATTATTTATATACCGAGTGTCTTTATCTACTCTTTTCCCACAACAGGGACATGTGTCTAAATTTCCTGGAATATGCGTATTACTGCACTGCATGCAATCCCAATAACCTAGTACAATTTTTTTCATATTATACCTCCTATAAAATAATTATTTTATTTTTAATAGTTCAATACATATATTATATCATTTTTTTTCGCAACTTTCAATAAAATATATTTTTTATGTAAAATTATATTATTACACACATATAAATATATACTATAATAAATATAGTTAAAAAAATCCAATGCCTACAAAATTTAGACATTGAAACTATTATTTCATATGTAATTTAAAAAAATATCATAAATTACAAAAGTTTTACCTCAAACTTATCAGTAACACATTTACAACCTGTAACTTCTATATATCTTAATATATTACTAAATTCATCATTACTTCCTCTACCAATTGTTTGGTTTATTACCTCTTTTGATGGAAGTCTTTCTTGCAGGAATATAGGTAATTGTTTACTTATTAAAGCTATATTACTAATACTTAAAATAGGCATACCTTCATTGACAGCACTACCTAAACTATCAACATTTACATTTGATACATATAATCCTTTTACTTTTGTAATATTTACAACATTTATATTATTCCAAAATATAGAAATTTTCATTGTATATCCTCCTTGAGTATAGCTTTTATACTATTTATTCTTGCATTATATAAATTTTGTACTCCCTTTTTATAATTAATTGGTAATTTATTTTTAATTCTTTTTTCCACATTTTTTAAAGCCTCTTTAATATCTATTTTTTGAATACATTTTCCAAGAAAATCTTTTATTTCACTACAATTTTGTAAACTCAATAAATATATTAAAATAACCCCCCAATTAGTAGTTTCTGTATTTATTTTACATTCTTCTATTTTTTGTTCTAAATTTTTCATATCTTTAGTAGAAAGCTCTATTTTAGATAAAATACTATCACTATATTTTTCAATATTATTTTTAGCTTTTCTCATATCTGTACATTCTTTTAAAATAGTGCTACCAAAAGCATTACCATTTGCATATAATGGTGAAAGTCTCATACTGTTTTCCTTTTTGTTATATATAATAGCAAAATTTGTGCTATCCCTATTACTATTCATAATAATTATATCAAAAACAAGCATTTTACAAAATTCCATCTGTAATTTTTCTATATTAAATGTACTTACTCCATCATAATCTTTACAGTATTTAAAACTATCTAAAATATTCCCAACACAATCATATTCTCTATTCATTTCACTTAAATTACATTTAAATAGTATATCTAGTAATGTTTTTTGTAATATTAGTACATCAAATCCACTTTCTAAAACATTTTTTGATAAAATTCCAAGTTTTTCATTATATTTTACTAAATCAGAATATGCACATCCTAACCCTACTTGTCCTGCTATTTGTTCTACTAAAAGTTCGTTATATAACAAAATATTATTATCTTCATATTTACAATTTACAAATTTTATTAATACACTACAATCATCTAATTGCAACCAATATTTCTCATTTGCCTTATTTCCTCTAGCTTCAATCATTAACTTTTGCTTCAAATAAGGATTTTTTTCAAACAAATTATATATATCTATATATCCATCATCATCTCTATACTCTGCAAGTTCATTAAAATTCATATTTCCACCAACACTTTATATCATATCTTTCATTTTTTCATAACATTTATATGTAAACATACAATCATTTAACGCTCTATGTGCTCCATCATAGCTTACATTAAAGTGTTTTGTAAGTGATTCTAACTTATGATTTGGTAATTCAGGTAATAATTTTCTTCCCATATACATAGTATCTACATAATTATTACTAAGGTAACTACCATTTACACTATATAAATTATCATACAAAAAATTTATATCAAAATTTACATTATGACCAACTATTACACTTTCTCCAACAAAATCTTGAAACTCCATTATAACACTATCGATTTTTTCTGCCTCTTGTACCATACTATTAGTAATTCCTGTAAGATGTGTGGTAAAGCTACTTAATTTTTCTTCTGGATTTACTAGTTCTTGAAATGTATCTACAATATCTCCATCCCTTACTTTAACTGCTGCAATTTCTATAATTTTGCTATTTGCAGGTGAAAGCCCAGTTGTTTCTATATCTACAACCGTATATTCTGATATTTTTTCATCTAATTTTTTTCCTTTATATATTCTATCCATATTATACAAACCTTTCCTCACTACTTATTTTATTACCCGCTAAAAACGCTGATATATCCATCTTTTTACTATTCTGCGGTTGTATTTTTTTGATACATATACAACCATCACTACATTTTATTGCCATTTTTTTCTTTGATAAAGTTACAATACTACCACTCTCTTTATCACTTTCTTCACATTCTTCTTTTGATACCTCATATACTTTGTATTTATCTCCGTTTTCAGTCTCAATGTATGTTCCTGGATATGGTGATAATCCCCTTACAAAGTTATATATTTGCTCCTTAGTATTTGAAAAATCAATTTTAGTCATGTCTTTGTTTATCATAGGAGCATATGTAGCTTCATCTGGTTGTTTACTTCTAGTTACTGTACCATTTTCAATCATTTCTAAGGTTTTTATAAGAAGTTTTGCTCCAACTACTTTCATTTTATCATGTAGAGTTTCAAAGTTATCCTCTTCTAAAATTTCAACTTCCTCTTTTAATATCATATCTCCTGTATCCATACCCTCGTCCATATACATTGTTGTTATACCTGTGATTTTTTCTCCATTTATTATACTCCATTGAATAGGTGCAGCTCCTCTATACTTTGGTAATAATGAACCATGTACATTTATTGCTCCTAAACGTGGAATTTCTAATATTTCTTTAGGTAAAATCTTGCCATATGCCACAACTACCAACAAATCTGGTTGTATTTTTTTCAAAATATCATATACCTCTTCATTATTTCTTAATTTTTTTGGTTGATATATTGGAATATTTTGTGACATTGCATATTCTTTTACTTCAGATGCTTTAGTCTTCATTCCTCTCCCACTAGGCTTATCTGGATTAGTAAAACAGGCTTCTACTTTTCTGCCTGAATTTATTATTTCCTTTAAGGAACACGCCGCAAACTCTGGTGTTCCCATAAATATAATTTTTAAATTCTTTGACATATTTCCTCCTAATGTTTATTTCGGGTTAATTATACTATATCAACTATTCAAATTCAATAGAATATATAAAATTAAATATTTTTTAAGCTAATTTTATATAACGCATACTATATCCTTTATTATATAAAACATAATAAAGCAGTATAAAATCACTTTTTGTACATTTCAGTGATTTTATACTAACTTATTTATTCAACATATATTCAACCATATCAGATTTTTCATTATATTAAACATTTTATTACACATTTGGTTTAATATTTTTGTAATAAGTAAGAATATTAACACATAATATTTTACAAAAGGTATTCAAAATAATAATGATAAATATTATTTTATAAATTACAACTTACATTTTTTCAGGACTTTCAATTCCAAGTATTTCAAGCCCATTTTTTATTACAATAGATGTTGCACACACTAAATAAAGTCTTGCAATTTTTATGTTATTTTCAGCCGATAGTATAGGACATTCATTATACATTCTTGAAAAACATGTCGCAACTTCAACTAAATATCTTGCAAGTACAGCTGGTTCATATTGATCAGCAGCCCTTTTTATTACTTCGCTAAATTTATCTAAATTTTTTATAAGTTCAGTTTCTTCACTTGTATTTACTATGCTAAAATCAATATCACTTATATTTACTTTATTTATATCAAAATCTGCTTTATTTAGTAATGACTTAGCTCTTACGTATGTATATTGTACATATGGTCCTGTTTCTCCATCAAATCTTAAACTCTCATCTAAATCAAATATCATATCTTTTATTTTATTTGTTTTCAAGTAATTAAATACAAGTGCTCCTATTCCAACTTGTTTTGCTACTATTTCTTTATCTTCTAATTCATTATTTTTTTCTTCTATAATATTCTTAGCTTTTTGTATAGCTTCATTTAATAAATTATTTAATTCTATTACAGTTCCTTCTCTTGTTGACATTTTTCCTGTTTTTAATCTTACCATACCATATGGTATATGCACCAAATTTTTTACATATTTTTCATCTACTAAATATTTAGCAACTTCAAATACTTGTTTAAAATGCAATATTTGATCTGAACCTGTAACATATATAGCTTTATCAAAATCATAATTTCTAACTCTATACAATATAGATGCAAAATCACGGGTTTCATATGTAGTTGAGCCATTTGATTTTAAAATAATACATGGTGGCATATTATCTCCAACGAATACAACTTTTGCCCCTTCACTTTCAACAAGAACCCCTTTATTGTTAAGTATATCAACTACTTCGCCCATTTTATCATTATAAAAAGCTTCTCCATTATATGAATCAAATTTACAACCTAACATATCATATATTCTATTATATTCTTTAAGTGATACATTTCTAAAATATTCCCATAATTTCAAATATTCCTCATTACCATCTTCAAGCTCTTTAAAATTTTGTCTTGCAAGATTCATAACATCTTCATTTGATTTTGCTAAATTAGATATTTTTACATATATCTTAGAGAGTGCATTTAATGCATCATTTTCTATATCAAATTCATCTTTAAAACGTTTATAACCTTCAATAAGTAGACCAAATTGTCGTCCCCAATCGCCTAGATAATTTATACCTATAACGTTATATCCAAGTTTTGTATATAATTTATATATTGCATTTCCTATTACTGTATTCCTAAAATGTCCTAAATGAAATGGTTTTGCTATATTTGGAGATGAATAATCAAGTACTATATTTCTTCCCTTTCCTATATCTAACTTGCCATATTTTTCTTTTTGTGATATAATATTATTTATGACTGTTTCACTTATATTATCTAAATTTATATAAAAATTAAGATAACCATTTATTACTTCAACTTTTGATATATAACTATCTAATTTAATTTTATTTTTTATTTCATTTGCAATATTTATTGGTGATTGTTTTAATAGTTTCGATAAATTAAAACAAGGATATGAAAAATCTCCATTTTGTTTATCTTTTGGAATTTCTAATTTTGTAAGTACTTCATCCTTTGTTATATTACCATCAAGTGAATTTGCAATTGCAATTGCTATATTTTCTTTTATTTGCTCCATAATATATTCCTTTCTAAATATTTCCAACTGAATAGTTTTTTACAATTTTATATATTTGCTCTTTATCGTCATCATCTGCTACTATATTTTTTACTTCTTGTCCACACTTGCTACATTTATATATTATTACTTTTCCCTTTTTAGAAGTATCAACTACATTAATTGGTACTAGCAAACCTTTACACTCATTTGCCCTATCTCCAGGTTTTATATCTACATGTAGTGAATACAAGCAAAAATTACAGTGATCTCTTGAAGTATATTTTAACTTTTCTATTTTTTTATGACAATTAAAACATATAAACTCATTATCATTTTTTACAAATTTTTTTCCTTCTAACATGAATATATTTTACTATAATATGTAGTAAAATTCAATACTTTAATAAAAATTTGTATTATCAAAACTATTTTATCTATATAGGACTTGATAAATATTTAAATGTATATATTGCCAAATTTTAATTTTATAATAATATGTATATAATTATAAAAATTTTACATTTATTATTTTTCTCATCGAATGTATCTTTAAAAATCAAAAATCTAATTTTTTTTCATTGAAGATACTAAATAAAGAATATTCTCTCTTTTACTACACAGTTTTCCCTTACTTGCATGCTCATATTTGAACTACTATTATTGACATTCATTATTCTAAAAACAATAAAAGATTTTCATATCGTATTTGTATTAGAAACTTGTACAAGGCTTCTAATAGCAATACTTTGCGTATTTCTTACTTTAATGTCGGTTTAATTTTTATCAATCTTGTTTGTAAAAATGCTTTGCTTAATCTACTTAAATCTAATTTTAATTTATATTTTATACAATATTTTTCATAATATTGTTTTGCATAATTTTTTTACAAAATTCATTTATTATAGGAACCTTTTGCACTTTTTTCACATCTCTTTTAACTACTTAATCCTTTATTGCTTTTAAATTTTTAATACCAAAGAAACTGGCAATTTTGATCTTATTTTTGATCTATTTTGCCAGTTTTTTACATTATATTGGACGCCATTTTTGTGTCTACAATCCTTGATACTCTAAGCTTTCATAAAAAGTGTCGGGTACTCAGCGTGCCTATTTTAGTATATAGCACTCTCCAGAAGCTTGCAATTTGACATCAGACCTTAAACATACTACTGGTCTACAAGCGTTCTCGCTAGAGTATAAGTTGCAGTCTCCCACGCCACCGTTATAGGATACGTTAAACAAATAGCCGATGTAGGCATTGGAAGGAGATGCAAGCCATAAAGCACTCGCTTTTGTATTTAATTCTTCGCATACGTACAATGAGTCTGAAGTATTTATAATACTATAAATTCTGGTCTGCCAACTATCAGTTGATGCTTTCCTTATTTGATATCCGACTTCACTACCAGCTTGGTACTCATAATCTGTACCATGTGTTTGATTATATGATTTGAACAGCATCTCTATTGTCGGTCCTCCTATTGCATATTCTGCGTATGTTCCATTTCTATAGTTTTTATTCCATTCTTCTATATCTAATAAATATCCTACCGTTTTCATATTAGCTTGTGTACTACTATACCCTTTTGTTACAAAATAATCGTAGTTTAATCCTTTTATCCTTTCATCCGTTATACTAGTCGTACCTGCATAATCTGAGAATATATCTCTGAAATATGCTTTATATTCTCCATTCTTATTTATCTTATCTTGTTTTGGTAGCGTACTATTTGGTACATAATTACTTGCTATCAAATATATATTATTTTCTCCAGTTGCTGGATTTTCTCCTGCATAAAATATCTTCCATTTTACTCCATCTTTTGATAATGCTGCATCTACTACACTATTTCCTGTTGTATAATTTACAACTTCTGCTCCATAATATTCTTTTGGATTTGATACTATATCATTAGTTGTCATACTATTATTAAAAACATAACTTCCACTTACAAATACCCTCTTGTTTCCTGCATTATCTATAACAAGTACTTGTAAATATCTTGTTCCTGCTACTGTATCTAGTGTTGCTATTCCATCATTTGATATTGTACTTGCTGTATTCCAACTACTATCATCTTTATTTATTCCTATATTACTTGTTGTC
>CAOKPF010000023.1 GCA_948470565.1 uncultured Clostridium sp. | reverse complement strand
CAATACAGTAGATGGTTCAACATATAGTAGTGGTTGGTCAAAATATAATTTTACATTAGAAGTATCTATAGGTGGAACTATAAAAACTGTATATGTATATGCTAATTAATAATAACTTAAATAGCTAAAATAGAACTAGAAGATGGTGTAATGCCATCTTTTAGCTAAGTATAAATAAGGAATTAATATGTATTGATATATCTAGAAATTTATTAATAATAGATATATTAAGACAGATGACAAGTAAAGGAAATATTATTTGAAGTATGTACTTATGCTATCTGGAAGTTTATCTATTCGTAAAATATGAATATATATAGCTAATATAAAAAATACATTTAGAGGTAAAAAATGAAGAAAATAAAAGAGTGGAGAAATAAAAATGAATTTATTTTTAATATAATTGTACTGATAATATTTGTGTTAGGATCAGGGTATATAGCGTTGCATCATGAAAGTTGTAGTGATGAAGCACAAGCATGGCTAATTTCAAGAGATTTATCATTAGTAGATATATTTAAAGAGATGAAGTATGAAGGGCATTCAATATTATGGAATTTAGTATTAATACCGTTTATAAAACTAGGATTTCCATATGAATATTTTAGTTTGATTAGTTGTTTTATAATAGATATATCAGTGTATATAATTTTATTTAAAATAAATACAAGTAAATTGATAAAGGCATTAATAATATTTAGTGAGCCATACATATATTTTTATTCATCAATAGCTAGATGTTATTGCCTAATACCATTATTTATAAGTATACTTATAATGTTAGAGCAAAATAAAGAAAAAAATATATATTTACATGCAATAACATTAGCATTTCTTGCCAATGTGCATGTAATAATGATACCGATTGTAATAGTATTGTTAGTAGTAAATTATATACCTTATATAAGGGAATATAAAATTAGAAAAGATAGAAATAGTTTAAAAAAATATATTATAGCAGGTTTAATAGTAATATTTGGTATAATGATATTTATTATACAAATAATTGATATGAAATGTATGGTTATAATAGAAAGACTAAAGCTAAGATTAGATTTTAATTTTTTTATTGTTATGCTGATAGACACATTAAGAAATATATGTTTTTATATTTTTCCCAATACTATAAGTATAATATTATTTATAATTTTAGGATTATTAATAATTATAGTAGCAAAGTATTATAAAAGACAAGCATTAATTTTTTTTGCATCATTATTAAATATAATAGTTGTAAATTATAAGGTAAATTGGGGAAGTAGTATACAAAGATCTCAAATTATTATTATTATATTATTTTATATAGTAGTAGATATTTATAAAAATAGAATAGAAAATATACCAAAGTATATAAATAAAATTTCTATTGGTATATATATAGTGATTTGTATAAGTTCAACAATAGATACTTTACCATCTATAAAAGGTGAAATTAGTTTAAACTATTCGTCAGCAAAAGAAACAATGGAATATATAAATAGTAGTTATAAAGATGGAAAAACAATATGTTGTTTTACTTTTTATTTTATTTCAACATCTCTTGTACCATATGCCCAAAATGAATATGAGTTCTTCGATCTAATAAATGATAGAAATTTTACTTACTATCATTGGGATGTAGGAACGTTTGAATATGTAAAAATATATATGGATAAGGTAGTTGAAAAATTAGAGGAAAAAATAATAAATCATAACAGTGTAGTTTTAGTTGTATCAAATGATATGAATTATTTAGTTAATTTTATAGAAGGATATTTTAATGTAGAATTAAAATTTAAATCAGATTTTATATTTTATACAAAAAATAAATTGTGTGAAGAATATTTTGTATATGAGGTAAAAAGAATAAATAATTTGTTATATTGATATTTTGAATAATAAAATATAAAATTTTCATAAAAATAAGAGCATATCGAATAGATGTGTAAAGTAGAATAAACTTTTTATGATATTTAAAGGGAGGCTATATTTTATTGCTCGCCTTATAAAATTCTTTTTAGTTTATATAATATATATTATATATTTTCTTGTATTTGTAATTATTTTCTAATTATGAATAGTCTTTATTAAATTGCAAATTTTTGTAAAAATTGTAATAATATGTTGAACAATATATTTGTATATGATATAATTCATAAGTGGAGGAAGATGTATGATAAGGGAATATTATGAGTTTATAAAAGACTATTTAAAGCTTGCAGAGTTAAAAACAAAGTATATAGTAATTAACATATTATCTGCTTTTTTTTATAAAGGTTTTTCTATATTATTACCACTCATTGGCTCTTTAATAATTAAGTATTTAACACAAAATGATGCAAAAATGACATATATTTGTTTAGGAGCCTTTTTTGTAGTATATGTATTGTATAATATATCATTATATATAAATTATAAAATATATGGTTTTAACATGAATTTTTGTTATGATAGGCTGACTAAAAAAGTATTATATAAGTTAGTTAGTGTTGATAATAATTTTACTAGACTTATAAGTAAAGGTAGGCTTATGAATTCAATTAATTCAGATATAACTGATATAGGAGATATGAATGATAGAATATCAGAATTATTAATGGGAATAATTCAAATAGTTGCAGTTTTAATAATAGTTGCAACAGTAAATATATATTTATCATTTATGTTAATACTTTTTTCTGTTATATATATAGTTGTTAGGAATAATGCAGATAGAAAAATAAATTATTATCATAATAAAGTAAAAGTACAAGACGATAAATATAGTACATTACTTACACAGATAATATCAGGTCTTCAAGAAATAAAGACATTTAATATGTTGTCAAAACTTATAAACAAACTTAATATAATACAAAAAAACTTTACAAAAAATTATGGTACTAAAAGGGAATACTATACTATTAGAGAAAATGATGTGAAAATTATAATATACATATTTAGATTTTTGTTATATATATTACTTATTAATTTAGTGTCTGTGGGGAAAATTGATGTAAGTATTTTAGTACTTATTGTGTCATATCATGAATATTTAGTAATATACATTAATGATCTTATAAAATCAACATCTGCTATACGTGAAGTAAATACAGCAGTTATAAGAATAAATGATATTTTAAATTATAACTCACAAGAAATAAAATTTGGAACAATAGATACAAAAGATATATATGGTGCAATAGAATTAAAAGGTGTTTCGCTAAAATTAAAAAGAGATGTTATATTAGAAAATATCAATCTTAAAATAGATACAAATGAGGTAGTAGCAATTGTAGGTGAAACAGGTAGTGGCAAAACTATGATATTTAATTTGATATTAAGGCTATTTAAGCCAACTAGTGGTAAAATTACATTGGGAAATACAAATATTTTTGATTTTTCAAAAGATATATATTCAAATATAGTATCAGTAGTTAATCAAAAACCATTTATATTTAATATGAGTATTAGAAAAAATTTGGATTTTGTTGATGCCAATATAGAACATCAAATAAGTGCATGTAAGAAGGCAGGAATACATGATTTTATACAAACTTTACCTAATGGTTATAATACTGTATTAAGAGAAAATGGAAGTAATATATCTGGTGGACAAAAACAGATGATATCTATTGCAAGAACTATTTTATCAGAGGCAGAAATATTATTACTTGATGATATTACAACAGCACTGGATCCAGATACTGCAAAACTTGTACCTAAATTAATTAATAATTTAAAGAAAGACCATACTATAATTATGATAACTAAAAAGCCTGATTTGATGAGATCTGCTGATAGAATTGTAGTTTTAGATAGTGGAAGAATTAATGATGTTGGAACTCATAAAGAGTTAATTGAGAGAAATGAGATTTATCAAATGTTACAAGCCAGAAAATCGCCTAGTAGAATTGGGGTGTTTAATAATGATTAAAAGATATTATATAATTATAAAGAAATTTTTTAGTTTTGGGGCATATAACAAAAAATTGTTATTTCATTTAATGTTCTCAGCAACTTTAAGAAGTGCTACGTTACTCATATTACCTTTTATGGCGTCACAAATAGTTGAATATATAACAAATGGTAATTATAAAGCAACAGTTATTTCAGCAGTTATATTTTTTATAAGTAGTATAATTTATGTATTATGCCATCATTACAATTTTGTTGCTTATGCTAACAATTCTATATTTACACATAATAAATTACAGGAATTAATACTTGGCAAGGTAACTTTATATGATGAAAATTTTACAAAAACTATTCCTACTTCATATATTGTAAATACTGCATATAATGATGTCGGAAAGGTAATGCAAATACCTGATTTAACATTTGATGCTATAACAGAATTTATAAGTATATTTGTTGCAATGATAATATTATTTACAGTAAATATATATATAGGATTAGCTGCATTTATCCTTACAATAATTTCGCTATATTCTTTAGGTAAAAACATGCAGAAAAGAGATTATTATTTAAGTGGTCAGTTAAAGCACCAAGACAGTATTTCAAGTCTTATGGGACAAGTACTAGATGGTAACAAAGAAATAAAATCTTTTAATATGAAAGATGAATTAAATGGGTATTTAGAAAATTACAAAAAATTATGGAGAAAAGAGTATTTCAAAAAAAGAAAATATAATGATAATGTATATGTATTTGTACCAACAATATTAGGCTTTGGAAAGATATTTGTATATTTTGTTTTAATTTCTTTAATATTACAGGGGCAGTATCAAGTTGCAACACTTGTATTAGTTATTGGATATTATGACAATATACAAACAGAATTTGAAAAATTCTATGATAAACTTAACTCTATGTCAAGTTATTCTACAGGAGTAGATAGAATACATAAAATATTAAATTACAAAACACAAAATATGCTTGAATTTGGTAATAATAACAAAGATAATATAAAGGGAAGAGTAGAATTTAAAAATGTATCATTTACTTATGAAGAACAAGAAGTAATGAAAAATATGAGTTTTGAAATAAAGCCTCAAACATTTACAGCAATAGTAGGAAAAAGTGGCTCTGGTAAATCAACTATTTTTAGATTATTATTAAGGCTATATAAAGCAGATAGTGGAACAATACTTTTAGATGATGAGGATATATGTAATTATACAAAAGAGGTATATTCTAGTAATGTATCAATTGTTACACAAAAACCATTTATATTTGATATGAGTATTAGAGAAAATTTAGGCTTAGTTGATAGTAATCATAAACGCCAAATTGAAGCCTGTAAAAGAGCAGGAATTCATGATTATATAATGAGTCTTAAGTCAGGTTATAATACTAAGTTAGTAGGAGATGCAGAAAATATATCTAGTGGTCAAAAGCAGTTAATTGCACTTGCAAGAACTTTACTTTCAAAATCAGAAGTATTACTTTTTGATGAAGTAACATCAGCACTTGATATGAATGTATCAAAACAAATAATGGAAATATTAAAAGATTTAAAAAAAGATCATACAATATTAATGATTACACATAAGCCTGCGCTTATGAAACTTGCTGATGAAATTATAGTAATTGATCATGGCAAATTAGTTGGAAAAGGTACACATGCAGAATTGATGAAAAATAATAAATATTATCAGTTACTACAAAAATAACTAGTAAGAGGATTAGCTAAATTATTATATATAATTTTAGCTAGTCTTTTTAATGTTTAATTGAATCCTTGTTGACATATTTACAAAAAAGTGCTATAATCTTGTAAACTAGGTAGTATCTAAATATTAATATATCAAGGAGGAATAGCTATGGCAATTTATAAAGATTCAGAATTATTGGAATTAGACCCTGTAGAAGTGTATAAATTAGTTATTAATGAAAGTATAAGTAAATTTCCTTGTTGTTTCTTTAAGAGGAATGGAAAGGTTCGTACACAAATAGCAAAGCCTATTATAGTATACTTGATAGAAGAACGATTACAGTGGACACGAGATGATGTTTGCAAGAATTATGGAGTAGATGTTTTTGATAAAAATCGTCTTAGGGGATTTCTTAATGTAGTATTTGATGGTATACCATATGCAGCTTTAAATAACGCTTATCCAGATGAGTATAAACCGTGGGAACTTAAGAGTGTACAACATAATTATTGGAATATAAAAACTATTAGTGAGGCTATATATTGGATAGTAGAGGAGAAATTAAAAGGAGATAGAAAAACTATATGTGAAGAGTTTGATATTAATTTATTGAGAAAATATGGTCTTTATGGTATGATTAATAAGATGTTTAATGGAAGTCCATATAATGCTATAAACTTAGTATATCCTAATCAGTATAAACCTTGGGAGTTTAAATATGTTCCTAGGAATTTCTGGAATGTAGAGAATGCTAGGAGTGCTACGAGATGGTTAATAGATGAAAAGTTAATATGGTCAGAAGAAGATGTATATGAAAAATACTGTTTAGATATATTTATACAAAATGGACTTTTAGGAATGATTAATATAATATATGACTGGAATGCATATAATGCAATAGATGATGCATATCCAGGGAAGTATACTTTAGAAAAGTTTAAACATATAAGAAAAATGAGAAAAAGCAAAGATATAATATTACTATAAGCGATAAGAAATGGTATTAAAGAAAACTAACCAATTTTACAATTGTAATTTTAGTTAGTTTTCCTTTATTGTATTTGATTTGTGTAATCAGCAAGTAACAATTGATTTAATTTTGAATATATTTCTTCAGCATTAGTAGTCCAATTATCACAAATGGTCTTTGCTTGTTCCTTATTTCCCGCATATAAGGATATATTTGCCATTTTTTCTTTACCATTTTGTATATAGCATACTACTTTATACTCATTAGATTTAATCGAGATAATTTCTGTTGCAACAATATAGTATTTTTCAATATTTAGAACTTTTATATTTATAAGTTCTAGTAATTTAGAATAAATCTCTTCTGCATACATACCCCAATTCTTTGAAATAAGTTTTGCTTTTTCTTTACTATTTACATACATGCAAATGTTTACAAGTTCATCATTTCCATCTTTTATATAGCAACTAACATTGTAATGCCCAGGGATATCTGGTAAAATAATAGTATTAACTTCATAATTAGTTTTAATATGAACCATATTTCTATTTATTATTTTTTTTAAATTATACAGGTTAATACCAGGTATTAGCTCAAGTAATTCCTTTAGTGTATTCTTCCCTTTTTCTGTTAGTGAGTATAGTAAAGTACAATCTTGCATAATTTCTTCAATATAACTATCCTTTTTTAATTTTTCAATATAGTTGCATATATCAAAATATGTAATTTCTTCAAATTCTTCACAAAATTTTACAATTTGATCGATCGTAAGAGCAATCCCAGAATTTTCTAGAATATACAAAACTATAATCTTATTATCAAATATTTCTAACTCTTTAGACATAAATTTCACCTACTTAATTTAAATTTTGTATTTACTTTTGTTAATATATATTATATAATATTTGAAGTAAAAAATAAAGAGAAACGAGGTAAAAAATAAAATGTGTAATAAAAAATATATAATAGCAATAGATGGTGCATGTGCGGTTGGAAAATCTGTAATTGCAAAAGAACTTGGAAAAAAACTAAATATTATATATATTGATACAGGATCAATGTATAGAGCTTGTTCACTTTATTTTATAAAAAATAATATAGATATAACAGAGGATAACGTTAATAAATATATAAATGAGATAAATGTTGATATTGAATATGATAAACAAAACAATATAGAAGTATATCTAAATAAAGAAAATGTGACATTAAAAATAAGAGAAAATGAGGTATCAAGTGTAACATCACAGGTTGCAAAATATAAAATTGTAAGAGAAAAATTTGTTAATATACAAAGAAAAATGGCTGAAAATAAAAGTGTAGTACTAGATGGTAGAGATATAGGTACTGTTGTATTTCCAAATGCAGATTTAAAAATATACCTTGTAGCATCAATTGATATAAGGGCAAAAAGAAGGAAAAAAGATTTGGAAGAAAAAGGGGAGTTTTTATCAATAGAGCAAATAAAAACTGAATTAGAAAAAAGAGACTTACAAGATACTACAAGAATAGAGTCACCATTAAAAAAAGCAGATGATGCAATTGTTATTGATGATACAGATAAAACGATAAATGAAGTTGTAGATGAAATTATAGATTTATTAAAGAAAAAAATAGGGGAATAATATGGACAAATTTACTCATAAATTAATGAAAATAGCTTTAAATATTATAAATTGTCATTTGTTATATCATGTAGAATTTATTAATAAACACAATGAAGAAGATTTAGATAAGTGTATAATATGCCCAAATCATTCTAATACTTTAGAACCAACTTGGATATATGCAAAAACGCCTAATCTAAATATAATGGCAAAGGCAGAATTATTTGAAAAGAAAATATTAAATATACTTTATACATATTTTGGAGTTTTTCCAATAAGGAGAGGTCAAAAGGATATAAAAAGTATAATTCATGCAGTAAATTTACTAAAAAAATCTGATAATAAAAAACTCCTTATATTTCCAGAAGGTGAGAGAATGCCTAAGGGAATAGAGCGAGGTGAGGCTAAAATTGGACCAGCATATATAGCGTATAAGGCAGATGTACCAATTGTTCCTGTGTATATTACGAAAAATGTAAGATTATTTTCTAAAGTAAAAATAGTATATGGTAAGCCTATATATGTTACAGAAGAAGTAGCCAAAGATAAAGAAAAAATGAATGAATTTTCTAAAGAATTATTAGACATAATATATGATCTAAATCCAGATAAAAAATAAGGGGAGATATATGGAAATAAAATTAAATAATAATGTAAAAGAGATAATAAATAGATTAAATGAAAATGGCTTTGAAGCCTATGTAGTAGGTGGAGCGGTACGAGATTATATAATGGGTAGAGTACCACATGATTTTGATATATGTACTAATGCATTACCTAACCAAATTATAGAAATATTTGATGATGTTATAACTATAGGTATAAAATATGGCACAGCTGGAGTAATTGTAGATAATAAAGAGTATGAAGTTACTACATATAGAAAAGATGGAAAATATTTAAATGCTAGAAAACCTGAAAGTGTGGATTTTGTAGATGAATTAGTAGAAGATTTGAAAAGACGTGATTTGACTATAAATGCAATTGCGTATAATGAGAGTGATGGAATAGTAGATCCTTTAGGTGGAATTGCTGATATAAATAGTAAAGTAATAAAAGCTGTAGGTAATCCAGAGGAACGATTTAGGGAAGATGCTATACGTATGATAAGGGCAATTAGATTTGCTTCAAGATTTGATTTTAATATTGAAAATAATACCTACAATGCTATAAAACAAAACTATAAATTAATAGAGAAAGTATCTCCTATGAGATTTCAAAAAGAGTTAAATGAAATTTTAGTCTCTGAGAATGTAGCAGATGCTTTGTATAATTTAAAAGATACCAAAATATTAGAATGTGTAATACCAGAGTTATATAACTGTATTGGCTTAAAATATGATAATTTAGAACATTCATATGATGTGTTTACAAATACAATTGAATGTATAAAAAGAATTAATAATGAAGACTACGATATAAACTTAAAATTAAGACTTGCTTTGTTACTTCAGGATATTGGTATGAGTGAAGTAAATCTTGAACAGGAAGAAACGCTAAAACTTTGTGATGTGTCTGAAATAAGTGCAAAACTTGCAAAAGGAATACTTACTAAATTTGGTTATTCTATTAATCTAAAAAAAGATGTTGTCAAATTAATAAAGTATCATAATACTATTCCTGCTAATATTGATGAATGTACAGAGGAATATGTAAAAAGGCAAATGTCAGAACTAAAAGAATTATATCCATTGTATTTAGATGTTATAGAAGCAAATGTGAACACAAAATCAAAAGATAGGGAGGAAAATATTAAGATAGTAAATGAAATGAGACTTCTTTATGAAAAACTTTCAAATGAAAAAATTACATTGCAATTTTCAGATTTACAAATAAATGGTAATGATTTGATAAAAATGGGATTTAAACCAGGTAAAAATATAAAAAATGCACTTCAAGATCTGTTAGAACATAGTATTGTAGATGAAAGTTTTAATGAAAAGGAAAATATGATAGCATATTTAAATACTCAAGATATATCAAAATATGATGATTTAAGTATAGCAGATAAAAAAGATATATTAGATATTATTACACAAAATGAAAAGCTATATATAGAAAAAGAAAAAATTGAGTTTGAATGTAAAGCACAAGAAGAAACACTAAATTTGTCTCAAAAACTTTACTTAGGATATGAAAATATGAATAATTTATAAAAATAAATAATGTATAATAAATTTTTGGAGGTTGAAATTATGTTTAATAAAAAGGGAAAAGTAAAAGATAATTTAAAAATTATCGTTGTAAAAAAGAAAGGTATCTTTTCTGTAATTTTTAATTTTTTTAAGGATATATTTGCTAAACCTAAATATATAAAAATTGATATGAGAGGTTATGAACCATTAAAACTTGTGGAAGATAAAAAGCTAGGTAAAGAGGAAAAAAATAATGTGACTGAAAAGAAAGAAAATAGTAAAAATATTGTTTTAGACAATGATGATAAAAAACTAGATGATAAAAAGAGTATTATATTTCAAATGAAAGATGACAATATTATATCAATAAAAAAAGAATTTGAAAGTGGAAATATAAAGCTAAATGAACTTACAAAAGAAGAGTATGAAATTTTAAAAACTGAGTATTTAAAAGAAAACGAAAAAATAAAAAATGATATATTAAATGCAAAAAATATATTAAATAATACAAAAAGACAAGTAGATGAGTATAGAAGAAGATTTGATGAAATAAGAAACCAAAAGAAAGAGGCAGTTTAGATGGAAAAAATTAACGCTATGAATAAAATTACGTTTATACTAGCTATATCAGTGGTTTTGTTAGGAATACTTTCAGAAAAATATTATCAGTTAAAGAAATATTGTATATTATTTTTAATATTAACCTTAGTGTCTGAGATAATATCACATATATTACAGCATAATTTAGTAAAGAAAAATGAACAAAAATATGATAATATATAATAAATATAAAGGGGGAATTATGAGTAGAAAAATTTATACAATTGAGGAAATAAAAAAAATATTATCAGAACTATTAAAAGATATGCCTGTATACAAAGTAATACTATTTGGCTCATACGCTAAAAATAACGCAACTGAAGAAAGTGACGTTGATTTAGTTATAGATACAAAATCAACATTAAAAGGCTTTGCATTACTAAAATTAATATGCCAGATACAAGATATGTTACAAAAGAAAGTAGATGGATTTGAGAAGTACGAAATATTAGAGGAATCGCCGATTGATAAAGAGATAAGGGAGACAGGAGTAGTAGTATATGAGAAATAAAGAATATATAGCATTAAAAAAGATGATAGAGTATATAGACAAGATATTAAGATATACAGATGGATGCGATTTTAATTCATTTTCAGGTAATGAAGAAAAAATAGATGCAACAGTTTTTGCTATTAGTCAAATAGGTGAATTAGTAAAAAATATAAGTATAGATACAATGGAAAAGTATTCTAATATAGAATGGAGAGTTATAAAGAATTTGAGAAATAAAATTGTTCATGATTATGAGGGAATAAAATTAAATTTCATATGGGATATTGTAACTGACGATATAGTACAATTAAAGGCTGATTTAAAAAATGTTTTAAAGAATTATAGTAATAAAAATAAAAAGGCATAATCTGCAAATTGGATTATACCTTTTTATAGGTTTAATGGTAAAAATTTCAAACTATGATTGTTCTAATCTCTCAATTGCGATATTAGCAGAATGATAAAACTCTTCAAATTTCTGCCATGCAAAATTTGGATCCTTTGCCATTCGCAAACGTGTAATACCACGTCTTATGTCAAATATTTGCTTTACTTCTGGTAATAGTAAAACTTTTGGAATTTCATTTTCCATTTTTTTCATGGTAGCATCCCAATCACTAAGCTCAAAATCATTATCAACTAATCTTTCTACTGAACTTTGAACCTTAGCAACATAAGCTTGTGCACATGCTATTACTTCTGCCAGTTTTTGAGTATTAATGAATGTTATATTATTTCCCTCTGATGTTTGTATAATTTCACTTTTTCTTAATTTTAAATTGTTCATGGTTGCCTCCTTAATTAAATTGGTATTAATTAATATACATAAATATTATAATACATTTAACAGAAAAAACAAGTGTTATGTTAATTTTAATATATAAAAATTAATAATTTACAAGTTCTATGTCAAAAAACGTAATTTTAAATAGAAATTAAGAGAATATTAAGAAAAAATCTGTTGACAGTAAGGTAATTTCCATGTATAATATCTTTAGAGGTAAATTTTATGTTTAAAGAAATGAGTAAAAAAGAAAGAAAACTTACAATTATGAGATTTGCTATATTTTTTATTGTAACAGCAATTATAATAATTTTGTCGATAAAATTGCTACCTTTAATTACAAAGCTTTCAAATGAGGAATCAAGAATTGAATTTAAAGAACAAGTAAGTGCGATGGGAATAAAGGGTATATTTTTGATGCTTGGTATACAAATTCTTCAAATTGTAGTAGCAGTAATACCAGGTCAACCAGTTGAAATTATATCAGGTATGTTATATGGTACTTTTGGAGGAATGTTACTTTGTTTAATAGGTATACTTATAGGAACAGTTATAGTATTTTATACTGTAAGAAAAGTTGGACTTGATTTTGTGCAACTGTTCTTTAGCAAAGAGAAAATAGATGAAATAAAGAATAGTAAAATATTTAAAAATACTGCAAAGTTTGAAACTCTACTTCTAATTATATTTGCTATTCCAATGATACCTAAGGATATATTTGTATATCTTGGTGGAATAAGTCCAATAGAGCCAAAACGCTTTTTCTCTATTGCAACATTTGCTAGAATTCCAGGTCTTATACTTACTGTATATGCTGGAAACAAATTATCTGAGGGGAGTTTCGTTGTAACCTTAGTATTATTTATAGTTGTAATGCTTATTGGTGCAATTGGAATATATGCAAGTAATATAGCAAAACAAAGATTAGAGGAAAAATCATAAAAAGTTGAGTTTTAGATAATTGCTTAAAAAAATTATAAAAATATAATAAATAGGTTATTTTTTACTAAATAACCTATATTTTTTTATTTGCTTTTAGAAACTAATTTTTCTAGAATTTGAACTGCATTAGTAGCTGCACCTTTTCTAATATTGTCAGCAACAACCCATATATTAATACCACTTTTTACACTGTAATCTCGTCTAATTCTTCCAACAAAAACTTCATCTTTTCCAGTTGCAAATGTATTTATTGGATAAATATCTTTTGTAGTATCATCTAATACTACAACACCATCTATACTGTTTAATTCCTGTTTTAATTTATCTATATCAAAGTCCTTTTCAAACTCAATATTTATACTTTCACCATGAGAGTTTTGCACAGGAACTCTAACAGCCGTTGCAGTAATATTTAAATTTGGAAGATTAAGTATTTTTCGCGTTTCATTTATCATTTTCATTTCTTCTTTTGTATATCCATTTTCAGTAAATACATCTATTTGTGGTAAGCAGTTATTATATATTTTGTAATTAAATTTTTCAGCTTCTAGTCCAATACCTGTAATGCCTAAATCTTTAAGTCCCTTTATTCCACCACCTGATACAGCTTGATAAGTTGAATATACAATCCTTTTTAATGTATAGTTATCATTTAGTACTTTCATTAAAATTACAGCTTGTATAGTAGAACAATTTGGATTTGCTATTATTCCATTATTTTGGTATATCATATTTTCGTTTACTTCTGGTACAACGAGTGGAACATTTTTTGTCATTCTAAAAGCACTGCTATTATCTATTACAGTGCAACCATTTGATACAGCTATTGGAATGAATTTTTGACTTACTTCATTGCCAGCTGAAAATAGTGCATAAGTAAAAGCATTATTATCAAAAGAATGTTCTGTTAATTCATTTACTGTATATTCCTTTTCCATAAATGTAATTTTTCTTCCAGCAGACTTTTTTGATGCAAACAGAGTGTAATTATCAATTGGTAATTTTTTTTCTTCTAATACTTTTAGAAAAGTATTTCCAACTAAGCCTGTAACACCTACAATGGCACAATTTATCATAATTTGTCACCTCTATAATATATATGTTATGAATTAAAATATATGATTATATTGACATAGTTTGTTTGTTATTATATAATGTGGTGGAAGTAGTCAATATTGCATTTTAATTAAAATGGAGGTAGAGTATTATGGCAAAGTTATATTTTCGGTATGGTGCAATGGGTTCTGGTAAAACGATTGATTTGCTAAAAGTTGCATATAATTATGAAGAAAAAGATTGTAATGTAATGTTATTTACATCTGGATTAGATGACAGGTATGGTGTGGGAAAAATAACAACAAGGATAGGGATAAGTAAAGAGGCAATAATTTATGCAAAAGATACTAATCTATATAATGTTATTGCAAATAATGAATTTATTTTATCAGCCATACTTGTAGATGAAGCACAATTTTTAACTAGAAAACAAGTAGAAGAACTTAGCAATGTAGTAGATTTTTTAGATATACCAGTTATGTGCTACGGATTGAGATCTGATTTTAGACAAAACCTTTTTGAAGGTTCAAAGGCACTTATGGAAATTGCAGATAAAATAGAGGAAATAAAGACTGTATGTGAATGTGGTTGTAAAGCAACGGTAAATATGCGTATGATTAATGGCATTCCTACTGTATATGGATCTCAAGTACTTATTGGTGGTAATGATTCATATAAATCCGTATGTAGAAAGTGTTACAAAAAGTATATACGAGCAAATAGTAAGTAGAATAATGAATATAGGTAATCCTCCTAAATTTTATTAATTAAATAAAATTTGGGAGGAAAAAGTTTGAAAAAATTGGAAGAAATGTTGAAAAAAGCACAAAACCTTGATAGTTCAGAACTTGTTTTTGGAGAACCTCAGATACCAGCAAGTCCTGATTTACCTAAGCCACTTGAGACTGCTGAAAACTAAAATGTTAAATCAGGCTTCTATTTCAACAGCTAAAGAAATTGAAAGAGGCATTGTAGATATTGAAACTGTACAATATACAAACAGTTAATAGATACAATGGATCAGGTTGTTAAAATACAGCATGAAGGTCATGAGAAACGTGTAAGAGCAGAAGCGGAACTGGCAAAAATTAAAAATGAACTTAAAGCTAAGTTTCTTGAAGCTCGAGATGCTTCTTAAAATTCATTGCTAGTTTATGTGTGAGTTAAAAAATCATTGAAAATACATATGTAATTCAATGATTTTTTACAGTTTCTTTTTTAAATATAAAAATATGCAAATCTACAATAAACAATAGATTATTTATAAAGGAGATATGAAGATGCTATGAATATTGAATATAATGGTAGTTTTGCAAAAATTGAAGTAAAAAAAGATTATACTTTACAAGAATATAGCGATAAAATAGATTATTTATTAGAGCAAAAATCTTCTGATATGGATAAAAGTACAATTGATATAATTGATAAACTTCCTATAAGAATTCTAATTCCAAATGGAAATAGAATTAGTAATCAAAGTATTTTTCTAATCCTTAATAGAAATCCTATATATATTATTTCTGTTAATAGTAAAGCTATATATTTATCTGAAATAAAAAAAGAAGTTGAGGTTATTAAAGAAAATACGATTAATATATTTTTTCCATCAAAAGTTTATATAATAAATCAATACATTCATGATGTTAATAGAAGCACAAAGAACTTCAAATTTTATAACTCATTATTTTTAAGTAGTCAAATCTTTAGTATGGATAAAAAAACGGCTATATCTATTGTTAAATCAGTCTTGCATAACTTATCTGAAATAGAATGTGTGAAAGATATTATAAATTTAGAGGAGATTAGAAAATATTTAGACATAATAAAAAAATAACATAAATAATGCAAAGCTCTTACCAATATAAGTTGTATTGTATAAGGGCTGTGTTTTTAGTAAAAATAGTAATTTGACTATAATAATTAAAGTTGAACTTTATAGGATAAGGCGGAAAAAATATATAATTATTAGTTGACAAACGCGTGTTCAGGTGGTATAATTATGTTGGGTAATGGTGATGGTAATGAATGATAAAATAGTAGTAAAAGGTGCTAAGGAGCATAATTTAAAAAATGTGAATTTAGAAATACCAAGGGATAAGCTAGTTGTATTTACTGGACTTTCAGGTTCAGGGAAATCTTCACTTGCATTTGATACTATATATGCAGAAGGTCAAAGAAGGTATGTTGAATCGCTTTCAGCTTATGCTAGACAGTTTTTAGGAATAATGGAAAAACCAGATGTAGAGTATATAGAGGGTTTATCACCTGCAATTTCTATAGATCAAAAAACTACTTCAAAAAATCCACGTTCTACAGTTGGTACAATAACAGAAATATATGATTATTTAAGACTACTTTACGCAAGAGTTGGAGTTCCATATTGTCCAAATTGTGGAAAAAGGATAAAAAGACAAACAGTGGACGAAATAGTAGATCAAATATTGTCATATGAAGCCGGCACCAAAATATTAATAATGGCGCCTGTCATACGTGGAAAAAAAGGAGAACATGTAAAACTTTTAGAACAGATTGTAAAAGATGGTTTTGTAAGAGCAAGGATTGATGGAGAAAATTATGATTTATCTGATGGAATTCCAAAACTTGATAAACAAAAAAAGCATAATATTGAAATAGTTGTAGATAGAATTGTCGTAAATGAGGGAATAGAACAAAGACTTACTGATTCTGTAGAACTTGCATTAAATCAAGCTAGTAACTTAGTACTTGTGAGTATTGTTAATGGTGAGGAGCATATGTATAGTGGAAATTATGCTTGTTCTGATTGTGGTATAAGTATAGAAGAGCTAACACCACGAATGTTTTCATTTAATAGTCCGTTTGGTGCATGTCCAGAATGTACAGGACTAGGCGAACTACTAAGAATAGATCCAGAAAAAATAATGCCAAAAAAAGAAAAAAGATTAAATGAATATGGTGCTATACTAGGTTGGACAGGCAGTGGAAGTATTGTTGATGGGATTAGTAAGATGTATATATCAGGATTATGTGAACATTATAAAGTTGAGCCTGCAACTAAACTTTCTGATTTGCCTAAAGATTTTATGCAAGTATTATTGTATGGTAGTGGAGATGAAAAGATTAAATTTAAACATATAACTAAGACTATGGCAAGAGAGTTTGAATCTGAATTTGAAGGAGTAATAAATACTTTACAAAGAAGATTTTCAGAGACTAAGTCACAAGGTATGAAGTCATATTATGAAACATTTATGTCTACAAGTCATTGTGAAGCTTGTGATGGAGCAAGACTAAAAAAAGAATCTTTAGCTGTAAAAATAGGTGGATTAAATATTCACGAATTGTGTAATAAAAATATTGTGGCAATTAAGAATTTTATAAATAAAGTATATGAGGAGAAAATGTCTAATAAAAGTCGTATGATAGCTGAACAAATAGTAAAAGAACTTAACTATAGATTACAATTTTTAATTGATGTAGGTTTAGACTATTTAACACTTTCAAGAAGTTCAGGAACACTTTCAGGAGGAGAAGCACAAAGAATTAGACTTGCTACTCAAATTGGCTCAGGACTTACAGGGGTGTTATATATATTAGATGAACCAAGTATTGGACTACATCAAAGAGATAATGAAAAGTTGCTTAATTCTCTAAAAAAAATGAGAGACTTAGGTAATACATTAATTGTTGTTGAACATGATGAAGATACTATGAGAGAAGCTGATTATATAGTAGACATTGGTCCAGGTGCAGGTGTCCATGGTGGAAATGTAATTTATTCTGGTACACCTGATAAAATTACTGAATGTGATGAATCTATTACAGGTAAATATTTAAGTAAAAAGATGCAAATTGAAGTTCCAAAAACTAGAAGAAAACCTCAGAATGGATATATTGAAATAAAGGGAGCAAAGGAACACAATTTAAAAAATATTAATGTAAAATTTCCTATTGGTACATTTACGTGTGTTACGGGAGTTAGTGGAAGTGGGAAGTCAACTCTTGTAAACGAGATATTGTATAAAGCAGTGGCAAATAATATTAACAATAGTAGAATTAGGGCAGGTAAGCATGATAAAATACTAGGACTTAACAAAATAGATAAAATTATTAATATAGATCAGTCACCAATTGGTAGAACTCCTCGTTCTAATCCAGCTACATATACAGGTATGTTTGATCCAATAAGAGATTTATTTGCCTCAACTAACGAAGCTAAAATTAGAGGTTACCAAAAAGGTAGATTTAGTTTTAATGTATCAGGGGGCAGATGTGAGGCTTGTTCTGGTGATGGTATTATAAAAATAGAGATGCACTTTTTATCAGACGTATATGTACCATGTGAAGTATGTAAAGGTAAAAGGTATAATAGAGAAACTTTAGAAGTAAAGTATAAGGGGAAAAATATAAGTGATGTACTTAATATGACAGTAGAGGAGGCATTAGAGTTTTTCAAAAATGTAACTCAAATAAAAAATAAGCTTCAAACACTTATGGATGTAGGTCTTGGATATATAAAGCTTGGACAGTCTTCTACAACACTTTCTGGAGGAGAGGCGCAAAGGATAAAACTTGCAACTGAACTTTCAAAAAGAGCAACAGGGCAAACGTTATATATATTAGATGAACCAACAACTGGACTACATATGGCAGATGTTCATAAACTTATACAAATATTGCAAAGACTTACAGAACAAAATAATACATTAGTTGTAATTGAACATAATCTAGATGTTATAAAGTCAGCTGATTATATAATTGATTTAGGACCAGAAGGAGGAGATGGTGGAGGTACAGTAATTGCTACTGGTACACCTGAAAAAATTGCAAAGTGTGAGGAAAGTTACACAGGGAAATTTTTGAAAAAGATACTATAGTATAAAATAAAAAAGTAAAAAATCATTGAATTTAATTTGTATTTTCAATGATTTTTTTCTCATATAATTTAAAATATATGTAAATTCACATATTTTTCATATATTAAAAGCTTCTGCCACCACCTCCATGTGAACTTCCACTACTAGAACTGTGCGTAGAAGAACCACCTCCACCACCAGAACTAGAATCAGATTGAGGACTATATATTCTAGATGTATGTGTATTTATAAATCGGTCTTCACTTGTAGTCAAATTAAGTGAATCTTTTACTATATATTGCTTTGCCTGCACTGCTTTTTTTACAGTTTTATGCTTGTTAGCAGCAATTAATATAAAAATTATGGAAGTAGTAAAGGAAATCAAAATAATATAAAAAAACGGAAATTTTTTTACATACTCTCCTTTATCGTTTATATAGTAATTACTATTACTAGATGGTATACCATAATCAGCCCAAGAGCTTGCACTAGATATAAAGCGTTTACAACATAAATCATAATCTTCGTTTTTTATTGCACTATATGTATCGTCTAGTATATCATCTATTCTATTATCATCATACATTAGAATTGCTTTTCCAGTAGTTGATATCCACATATTTCTATTATCCATATCGATTAGAAATAATATGCCATCACGGTTGGAACCAATACCAAAATCATTATAGTCATAAAAATCATCTGCATAAGCCATAGAAGATGATTTGTTATTTTTGTTAATTGTAACAATTACCATATCCATGTTATATGTATTTATATATTCAGTTATATCATTATATATCTCTTTTTTTCCTTCATCAGTTAAAAGTCCGGCAAAATCATATATCTTTTGAGTGTTATCTACTATTGGAATTGTTGTATCAGTTGAAGCCTCAGATATGTATGTGTTAAATACTATTACTAATACTAGGATTAAAAAAATACTTATTTTGGTTAATAAATTATATTTTTTTATTCTTAATATATTTTTTCTATTTATATATTCTTTCAAATTAACTCCCTCCTATGCAAATAACCTATATATAAATGTAATAATTGAAAGTATAGTAGTAATAATTGCAAAACTCTCAAGCCATACGATAAAAATTTTGCTTTTTTCTATTGGAATATCTCCAATCATTTTACCTGTTTGACCATTCATTGCAAATAAATAGGTTTTATCTTTGTAATTAATATTTAACATCCATACAGGGAATAATACATAATCGGATTTTTTTGTATCAATGTCTATTTGTTTAGAGTTAACGTCTACAAAGGTGTAGCCTTTAACTGTAGATTTAAATTCATCAATAATTGATTTATTTATTCTATCACTTGCCCTTATACTTGCTTGATTACTATTAACATCATATTTTTCAGATAAAAAGCCTGATAAATATGACATATTAAAATCTACCATATCATCATATATAAATGGTTCAATGGAGTCCATAGTGTTGTCATCAAATTTTGTAGAACCATCAACTGGAACTTTTTGAAATTCCATAGAACCTCCTCTTTTTACAATGTATTCATCTTTTTTAGTATATACATAATCACCACTTCTCCATGATGTAGTTCTTGTAGCTAGAAAATCGATGTTGCTGTTTACTTTACAATCATATATCCAAAATGGTATATATACACCTGAAATTTTTTGGATATTTTCTTCATTACTAAAATCTTTTGGTGCAAAAAGTTTACCTTTCTTAAATTTTTTAAAAGCCTGTATTGCTTGTTCTTTTGTTGTTTTAAATGGGATAATACTTACAGGACTAAATTCTTCAGTCAGCCTATTTTTAATAATACTAGTACTACCACAATATACACAAAATGTAGCAGTAGTATTCTCATCAGTTATTATTTTTGCACCACAATTTGGACATTCATAAACATCTGCATCTACATTACTTTTTTTATTGTTTGAAATTGATTCATTTTGCTTATTCTCAAATTCTTTTAGTTCATTTAATTCATAAGTTTTGCCACAATACTCACAGTCCCATTTTTGATTTTTGGGATTGAATTTTAGAGTAGCGTTACAAGATGGGCATTTATGATCTAAAACTTCCATAATATCCTCCTCAAATTTAAATCTATAATATCATAAATAGCTATCTTTTACAACTATATGTGATATATTTTCTATATTTAATACATATGCAGGCTTTTTAACTGTTGTATAAATTATATATATGTGATATAGTATAAAGGAAATTAATAAAAGGTTAATTTATAATAATGTAAAATATACAAGGTTAAAGTGGAGGAATATAATGGAATTAATAAGTATTTATGATGATAAAAGAAGAAAAACTGAAAAAATAGTAGAAAGACATTGTAACAAAAAGGATAATGAATATGATTTAAGTGTTCAAATATGGATTATGAATAATAATGAACAAATAATTCTTACAAAAAGGGCGAATAAAATGACTTATCCGAACCTTTGGGAGTGTACAGAGGGAATTGTTGATTTTGATGAAACAAGCTTAGAGGCTGCAATAAGAGAGGTGAGAGAAGAAATAGGCATAAAAATATTTCCAGAAGAAATAGTAAAACTTAAAATTAATGAAGAAATGGAGAATCCAAAATATACAGATATATATTTATGTAGAAAGAATGTATCATTAGATGAAATTAAATTGCAAGAAGAGGAATGCATAGATGTAAAAATTGTAAATGAGAGAGAATATAATGTGATGTATGAGGATAAAGAATTGATATCATATTTAAATTATTTCTATGATATTTATAGAAAAAACAAAGAATATGGAGTAATTGATTTACAAAACAAAGTATTTTGTACTAGTGAAAACATAGAAGTAGACACAAACAAAAATCCTCAAATATATGAGTATAAAATAGAGGGGAGAGTTTTAAAAGTAAAGACATCTCCAGTAAAAAATATTATCTTTTATTCTAATGATAAACTGTGCAAAAATATATTTGATACGAATAATTATAATCTAACTAATGGAGAATATGTACTTTTAGGTGATGAAGAGAATGTTTGGGTAAAAATTGTAGATAAAAATGGAAATATTGCTTGTACTAAAACTTACTTTATTGATAATAATCCATATTTTTAATAATATTTTTTGTTTTAGAAAAATATATATTGGATAAAATTCGAAAAATAACAAAGATATAGTTAAAAACGTGTAGGAAGTGTTTATTACTTAATCTGGTCCCTATATAAATATTTATTGTAAAACAATTAAAAATCATTCGAATATTCTATTTAATGAATTTTTTTGATAAAATTTGTCGTATTAATGTAATTTAAGAAGGATTTTATGAGAAGTAAAAAACAATTAGTACAAGATTAATAAATTTAGCTAAGAAAAGTACACCACCTGTTTTAGAATTTTTCGATATTGGTATAGATAAGGCAATTATGTTTGCAATAAATACAATGCTGATAAATATATTGTAATAATAGGTTTATGTTTAATTGATATAAAATTGCAAGAAGTATTTGATAATATAATTAATTGTATTGAGGTACATCAAAAAAAGAAGAATTTTCTTGAATAGAAGTACAAATTTGTGCTAATGCGGATTGTTACAGATTTATTAATGGTTAGAAAAGAAACAAGTAATTTATAACAGATAATTACCAATAAAAGTAAAAATAAAGTCGAAATATTAAAATAATTGTTGAATTTATGTGTATAATATGATAAATTAAAAGAGGAGGGATAGTATATGAAAAAGAATTTAAAAATAGTAGTAATAGTACTTCTAATAATTGCAGTTGTAATTGGTGGATATTTTGTATCAATAGGGGTTGTTAAAAGTACAGCTAAGAAAAAGGCATTAGAAGCAATAGATGAAATGTTTACTGCGCTAAAATCAGGTAATACAGAAGAAATTAAAAAATATATTAATGAAAATGATCTAGATGCTATAACTAATGATAGTGAAATAGAAAAAACAGATAGTGAAGCAACAGCAATGATGATAAGCGAAATGTTTAAGAATTTAGATTATGAAGTTATTTCAATTGATGCTGGATTTAGTGAATGTAATGTAAAATTAAATGTAAGTAATAAAGATTTAAAGACTGTATTTAAAAATTACATAACAAAGGCATTTACTCTTGCTTTTTCACAAGCTTTTGGTGGAATGAGTGAAGATGAAATGGAAATACAATTAATGGAATATTTCAAAGAACAGTATAATTCAGATGAAGTTGAAATTGTAACAACAGAACTTGTTGTTGAGGTAAAAAAAGAATCAGGAAAGTGGAAACTATATAGTGATAAGCAAAATATTGTTAATGCTATATTACCAGGATTTTCTGATGTAGAAAATACATTACTAGATATTACCTCTGAAGGAGAAGAATAGATAATAGTTAAATAAGTATTGAGAGTTTTTATAACTCTCATTTTTTAAATATTAGTTATATAATACTTATTTTTAAATAAAAAGCTAGTAATACTTTAGAAAAAATAATATAAATGATTTTAGTTATGTAGTAATTTTGTGTTAAATTGCTCTTTTTATTAATTCTTTTGTAATTTTATATATTTTTAATAAGTTATAGCTTGAAAAAAAATGTAATTTGTAGTAATATATTAATTAATAGGTGGAGGAATATATGAAAAAAGGTATAAGTTTAATGGTTGTAGTTATAGCGGTTACTGTAATGTTAATACTTATTTCAACCGCATCTGTTATTGGTAGTAGCAGTATAAATACAGCAAACTATGATGAATTTAATTCTAAGGTAGATAGAGTATGGAATCTAGTTAATGAATATTATGTCAAAAATGGAGTATTACCAGTGACTAGTGAAGTTATTTCTAAAGAATCTCTTGGATCAGATTTTGTAAAAGTTGTTACAGAAAATGGAGATTTAAATGAAAATTTAATTGTGGTAGATATGAGTAAATTAAAAATAACGGGTATTGATCTTGGATATGGTAATATATTAGATCAAAATGTATTTTTAGTTGCACAAAATACTCAAAATGTATATTATATGAGAGGTTACAATTATAGAGGGAAAATATATTATAGCGTTAAATAATTCTTATACTAGGAGATTTTTAAGATGGGATATATAAATAAATTGAAACTAAATGAAATAGTGTTAAAAAATAATATTTTTTTAGCTCCTATGGCAGGTATTACTGATATACCATTTAGAAAAATATGTAGACAATTTGAACCAGCATTAACTTTTACTGAAATGGCTAGTAGTAAAGCAATGACATATAATAGCAAAAAGACAGAAAAATTACTTCAGATAATAGATGATGAAAGACCCTCTGCGGTTCAAATATTTGGTAGTAATCCTAAAGATATTTCTAATACTATTAAAATATTAAATGAAAATGAGAAAATAGATATTATAGATATTAATATGGGCTGCCCTGCACCTAAATTAGTTAAAAATGGAGATGGGGCGGGTTTATTACTAGATTTAAAGAATGTTGAAAGTATAATTAAAGAGGCAGTAAACGTATCAGAGAAGTTAATTACTGTAAAGACTAGAAGAGGATTTGACGAGGAACATATAACTGCAGTAGAGGTTGCAAAAATCTGTTGTGATAATGGTGTTTCTATGATAACTGTACATGGTAGGACTAGAGCGGAATATTATACAGGTAAAGCAAATTTAGATATTATACGAAAAGTAAAGGAAATTTCTACTATTCCTGTTATTGGTAATGGTGATATAGTAGATGTAAAAAGTGCAAATAATATGTTTGCATATACAAAATGTGATGGTATTATGATTGCACGTGGTGCACAAGGGAATCCTTGGATTTTTAAAAGTATTATAGAAGGAAAAGATTATATACCAAGTATTAAGGAAAGATTTGATTGTATTTATAAACATATTGGTGAGGCTATAACACATGATGGGTATAAAATGGCAAATCTAAAGATGAGAAAGCATATAGCATGGTATTTGAAAGGTTTAAAAGATAATACTAGGATAAAAAATTTGGTAAATACTTCTGAGGATATTTTTGGGACTTTGGATATATTGTCTAAGTATTATAGTAAATTAGTGAGTGAATATAATGATAGCAAAACTTGATAGAAAAAATATTTTGGATAAAATAGTAGATAAAGATGAAAAAATTATAATAGCAAGTTGTATTGATAAAGCTAATAAATTTTTAAAGACTAACATGTTTATATGTACAAATTTTTTAGAAATAAATAAGATAAAAATATTAACTTCATTGTTTGGTAAGTCAGATATTGAATTTACTATAGTTTCTGGAAATAGAAATTCAGAAAAACAAGTTATATTTTTTGTTCCTGATTATTTAAAAAATAATATAGATACTTTAAAATGCGAAAATATTTGTTGTATAAAAATTATACCTAGACAACCAAATAAAGTAGCTCATAAAGATTATATGGGGGCTATATATTCATTAGGTATAAAAAGGGAATGTATAGGTGATATATATGCAAATTCAATATGTGCATATGTATTTTGTATGAGTTCTGTAAAGAAATATATAACTGATAATTTGGTAAGAGTTTCTAATCAGAATGTTTTAGTTCAGGAGTTAAATATTTTTTCGAATGAAGTACAAAGTTTGGATAATATATATGTTGAAAAAAATATAATAGTATCATCTTTACGATGCGATGCTATACTTAGTGAGCTGTATAATCTTAGTAGGGCTGTCGTGAAAGATAAGATAGCGAGTGGTGAGCTATATGTAAATTCCAATTTATCTGTAAATCCTAGTATGCAGTTATGTATTGGAGATATAATATCATTTAGAAAATGCGGTAAGGCTAAGTTTCATGATGTAATAAGAGAAACTAATTCAGGCAAATTTGTTATAAGTATAAAAAAATATAGTTGAGGTAATAGTGTGGAAGAGTTAAATAATAATAAAAGTAATAATGTTGAAAATAATTATTCTAAAATGTATAAAGAATGGAATTATGAAGAACATGGCGTAAAAGTAAATATTGATATTATGAATAATAATGAAGAAAGATTAAGATTTATTGATTTTGAAAATAATTCTTCGTATATAAAAACAATATCAAAAGATAATGCATATTGGCAAAAGTCACATTATCATAAGCAGACTAAAGAAGTGTATATTGTGATTGAGGGAAATATAACAATTGCTGAGAAAATGGGAAGTAAGGTACAGATGATAAAGGTTGAAAAAGGTAATGGACATTTAGTAAATAAGGGTGTTGTACATAATGTATATATGGATAAAGGTACAGTTGTGCATACATTAAAATTAAGTGATAATATAGTTGATAAGGATTGGTATTCAGATATAGAACTTGATACCTTATTGAAAAATATTGATTTAACTTAGAAAAAGTAGTACTAAATTTTCTAAAAGTTTTTTGTTAGAAATTTGGGTTGAAATTATTATAAAATTGTACAGGATAAAATCGCTTATACTTAGTTTCGCGTATAACATTTTGCATAATTTTTAAATGTATACTGTAAAAAGGCTATATCTCAAGATTTATTAGAGTTCTAAAGCAGAAAATTTTAAAAACAAATTTTATAATATTAAAACAATATACTATTATCTTATGTAAACTATATTGTTAGTAGTTAAATTTTTATGATTAAGATCGACTCAAATGTTACCATTCACAGGTATAGTAAAGTAAATAAAACACTGTTATATCAGCAAATATCTTATCTTGTAAAAAAGTGATTTTTACAAAATAACATTAATTTTATAGTATTTTAATCATAAAAATAAATTTTAGTATTAATTTTTATTATATATTTTTAATAAAATTATTACTTAAATTAAAGCAGTACAAAAGTATTAATGCACATAAAAAATATAATTTTACACCCATAAATAGTAACACTCAAATGCACTAAATGCGATTTTATTCTGGAAATTGTAAAAAAAGTATTGCAAAAACCAAAAGTGTTGTAGTATAATGTAATCAAACAAAAGAGAGGAAGATAGCACATGGGAGATATTATGTCAAACAAGACAAGCGAAAACATGATAGTACTACACACACACACACGTAGATGTATTAAATAATAGAGGA
>CAOKPF010000022.1 GCA_948470565.1 uncultured Clostridium sp. | reverse complement strand
TTTGTATTTACGCTTTTTTTGCATGCTCTTTTTACTATGTTATTTTTCAAACTTTATAAAAGAAAAATTACAAATGACTTATCAATAATAAAGGACGTTCCATAAAAATTAAGACATTATCTATGGAACGCCCTTTATATTTCAAGTAGATGTTCCTCAAGTAATAATTAAAAATATAATTATTTGTTTGGTGTTAAATCTTTTTTCTATTTATATACAAGAAATACCACAGATAAGAGAAAATAAACTAATAAGTTAGAGATATTATATTTATTTTATTTACAAAGAAAACTTGGTTACTATCCACGGGTGTAAAATTATATTTTTTATGTGCATTAATACTTATGCACTGCCTTAATTTGAGTAATAATGTTATTAAAAATATATAATAAAAATTAATACTAAAATTTATTTTTATGATCAAAACACTATAAAATTAATGTTGTTTTGTAAAAATCTTTTTTTATAAGATAAGATATTTGCTGATATAACAGTGTTTTATTTATCTTACTATACCCGTGAATGGTAACAAAACTTGTACTTTTCGCTGATTTTATCCTGTGAATCTATTTTTTATTATTGCATAAATTGTAAATGTATGTTACAATATAAGTATGAAAAATGTAATTTAAATTGCAAAAATTACAGTTGTATTGTAGAGGTGATTAGTAATTATGAGAAGAATAGTATATAATAAATTGGTAGATTGGAAAAACTCTAAAGATAGAAAGCCACTTATACTAAGGGGAGTAAGACAATGTGGAAAAACATGGATTTTAAAAGAATTTGGCAAAAATAATTATGAAAATATAGCATATTTTAATTTTGAAGGAAATGAGCATTTAAAGGAAAGATTTTGTATAGATTTTGATGTGGCAAGGATAATAGAAGAACTAAGTATTTTAAATAAAAAGGCTATAAAACCTGAAAAGACTTTAATAATATTTGATGAGATACAATTTTGTAATGAAGCATTATCATCATTAAAATATTTTTGTGAAAATGCACCAGAATATCATGTTGCCTGTGCAGGTTCTCTTTTGGGAATTCTACTATCAAAACCATTATCATTTCCTGTTGGAAAGGTAGATTTTATTGACTTAAGACCTATGAACTTTTATGAATTTTTGTTGGCTAATAATGAGGAAATGTTAATAGAACATTTAAAGAAAAATATAGATAAAGTTTCACCATTATTTGAAGAAAAATTAAAAAACTATCTAAAAAATTATTATATTGTTGGTGGAATGCCAGAAGTTGTAAATGAATGGATTACTTCTAAAGATATTGAAAAAGTTGAAAAAAAGCAGGATATAATTTTAAATTCGTATGAACTTGATTTTGCAAAACATGCGCCATTATCAGATACACCTAAACTGAGTTTAATATGGGATTATATTCCAAGAGAATTATCCAGAGAAAATTCAAAATTTGTATTTGGTCATGTAAAACATGGTGCTAGAGCTAAGGATTTGGAAGATGCTATGCAATGGTTAATATCTGCTGGAATGTGCTATAAAGTAAATAAAATAGATAAACCAAGTATGCCTTTGTCAAGTTATTTAAATATGTCAAGTTTTAAGTTATATATGTGTGATGTAGGATTGCTTAGAAGAAAAGCAGGAGTTTACCCTAGTGTTATATTGTTAGATAATAATGAGATTTACAAGGAATTTAAAGGTGCAATGGCAGAAAATTTTGTATTATTAGAACTTATTAATATAAATAGTAATGTACCATATTATTGGTCATCTGGAAATACAGCAGAGGTTGACTTTGTATGGCAACTTAGAGAAAAAATAATTCCATTTGAGGTAAAGTCAGGAACTGTTTTAAATTCAAGGAGTTTATCAATTTATATGGATAAGTACAAACCTGAAATAGCAGTAAAAACTTCAATGAAAAATATAAGCTTAAATGACAATATAGTAAATATTCCTTTATATTTATTATGGAATTTAGATGAATATATAAAAATAATTTGTAATAATAATGAATAAAAAATTATAGAACAATTTATCTGAAATTTAAATAAATTATTGAATTTTTGTTAAATTTATAGTATAATATAGTAGACGTTGAAGGGACGAGTAGAAATATATACTACTAAAAGAGAGGGTTAGTCGTGGCTGGAAGCTAACCGAGAGTAAGGATATTTTGAAGACTACCCCAGAGTCAAACGTTGATTTGCGTAAAAAAATCTAATTGAGTTAAAAATTAGGGTGGAACCGTGCAAATATAATTTGTACCCCTATAAACAAAAATGTATTTTGTTTATAGAGGTACATTTTTGTTAAATTAAGAAGGAGGAATTTGTTATGTCTATAAAATATTTAAACAATGAAAATGAAATTTTTGAAGCTGATTATGATATTCAGGTGGCAAGACATACGGCAGCTCATGTATTAGCTCAAGCAATAAAAAGATTGTATCCTAATGCTAAACTTACAATTGGACCTGCAATAGAAAATGGGTTTTACTATGACTTTGATGAAATAAGTGTAAAGCAAGAGGATTTAGAAAAAATAGAAAATGAAATGAAAAAAATAATTAAGGAAAATATAAAGCTTGAAACTTTTGTATTACCAAGAAATGAAGCATTAGAATTAATGAAAAATGAACCATACAAAATAGAGATAATAAATGAATTACAAGAAGATGCCAAAATTTCATTTTATAAACAAGGAGATTTTACTGATATGTGTGTAGGTCCACATATGCTTTATACAAAAGGTATAGGAAAGATTAAATTATTCTCGGCAACAGGTGCATACTGGAGAGGAAATGAAAATAATAAAATGCTTACTCGTATATATGGTACTGCGTTTAAAACACAAGATGAAATAGATGCAGAAATTGAGAGAAGGGAAGAGGCTAAAAAAAGAGATCATAATAAACTTGGAAGAGAACTCGAACTATTTACAACAGTGGACGTAATAGGTCAAGGCTTACCTTTACTTATGCCAAAAGGTGCTACAATTATTCAAACTTTACAAAGATTTGTTGAAGATGAAGAAAGAAAAAGAGGCTATCAGCTTACAAAAACTCCATTTATGGCTAAAACAGATTTATATAAATTGTCAGGTCACTGGGATCATTACAAAGATGGAATGTTCTTTCTTGGAGATGAGCAAAAGGGTGAAGAAGTGTTGGGCTTAAGACCAATGACATGCCCATTTCAGTTTATGGTATATAAAAATAAATTACATAGTTATAGGGAATTACCATTTAGATATAACGAGACATCAACTTTATTTAGAAATGAAGCTTCTGGAGAAATGCATGGACTTACTCGTGTAAGGCAATTTACATTATCAGAAGGTCATTTAGTAGTAAGAGATGATCAAGTCGAAGAGGAGTTTAGAGGTGTTTTAGATTTAATAAATTATTGTATGGAAGTTCTTGATATAAAAGATGATATAACATATAGATTTTCAAAATGGGATCCAAATGATAAAGAAAAATATATTGATAATCCAAAAGCGTGGGAAGATACACAGGCACAAATGAAAAAGATATTAGATGATAATAATATAGATTATGTAGAAGCAGATGGTGAGGCAGCATTTTATGGCCCAAAGCTTGATATACAAGGAAAAAATGTTTATGGAAAAGAAGATACAATTATTACAGTACAGTTAGACTTTGCACTTGCTGAAAGACTTGATATGTCATATATTGATAAAGATGGCAATAAACAAAGACCTGTAATTATACATAGATCAGCAATTGGTTCGTATGAAAGGACACTTGCAATGCTTATAGAAAAATATGCGGGAGCATTTCCACTATGGCTTGCACCTGTTCAAGTAAAAATACTTCCAATAGCAGATGCCCAAGTTGACTTTGCTTATGATATAAAAAGAAAATTAGAAGATGTAGGTTATAAAATTGAAATCGATGATAGAGTAGAAAAAATTGGTTATAAAATTCGTGAGGCTCAAATGGAAAAAGTTCCATATATGTTGATATTAGGTCAAAATGAAGTAGATAATAATGTATTATCTGTAAGAGCAAGAAATGGTGAAAAAATAGATAATATTTCTGTACAGGAATTTATTGAAAGACTAGATAAGGAAGTAAAAGCAAATTTGAAAAAATAAAAGTTATATGAATTTAAAAATATGCTGGAGGTAATATGGAAAAACTAAATATAAAATGGAGTTACACAAATAAAATAGTTAATGATCTTTTAAAAATTAATCGTGCAAAAGAAATAGTTGATTTACTTGAGATACCTATTTCAATTGAAGAGGAAATAAAAAAAGAAACGATAGCAAAAAGAGTTCATTACTCTACAAAAATTGAGGGAAATAAATTAAATTTAAATGAGGTAAAAGAAGTTATAGAAACAGAAAAAAAATCACACGAGAGAAATGTGTTAGAAGTTAAGAATTATTATAATGCATTAATGTATTTGAATAAAGAGGCAGAAAATAATAATACTATAACAGAAGAGTTAATTTTAAAAGTTCATAATTTAGTTTTAGGTAAAAATTTAACATACAAAAATGACTTTAGAGATGGGCAAAATGTAGTTGAAGATTCTTTATCAGGAATGATAGTATATATGCCACCAGAGGCAAAAGATGTTAAAGATTTAATTAGACAGATGATAAAAGAATTTAATTGTAAAGCTTCAAATAGTATTCCAATTCCAATAAAGGCAGGTATTTTTGCTTATGAATTTGTTACAATTCATCCTTTCTGGGACGGAAATGGACGCTGTTCAAGATTGCTTGCAACTTATATTTTAAAAGCATATAATTATGATTTAAAAGGGTTTTATGTTATGGAAGAATTCTATGATAAAAACATTGATGAATATTATAATTCATTGCAAATGGGGCTTCATCATAATTTTTATTTTGGTAGAAATGAGGCTGATATAACAGAGTGGTTAGAATACTTTATATCTATAATGGCTAATACTTTTGAAGCAGTAGGAAATAGAGTGAAAGAAATATATAACAATAGTAAAGAAGAGATAAGTTTAGTAGATACATTAGATAAAAGAGAAAGATGGGTTGCAAATTATGTAATTAATAATGAAAAAATAAAAGCTAAGGATATTGCTAATCATTTTAAAATTAGTATAGATACTGCCAATAATTGGATAAAAAAATGGATTGAAAGAGATTTTTTAATGAGATATGATCAAAAACAATTAAGAAATATTGACTATATATTAACTGAGAAATACTATAAAAAATTAGTTAAGCCGAATTTAAGCCGAATTTAAACCGAATTTAAGCCGAATTTAAGCCGAATTATCATATATAAACAATAAAAATTCTTGTAACAACATAATATTGTCATTACAAGAATTTTTTTATTTATGGATTATCTTATTTTAAGCAATTGAAACAAGATAATCATATTTTAGCTTCTTTAGTACATTATAGAAGCTAAATTTTTTTAGGAAATCCCTTGAGCCTTTGGCAAAATGGCGATGAGAAACCACCCAGCTATTATAACTTGCTGTATCATAAGTTATACCAGAAGTAGAATATTCTCCAGTACTTTTTTCAGGTGTAAATCCATTTCTTTCCGCAACTTCTTTATATGATGTTTCAGTTAAGTTTACAAGTTCGCAGAGCTTTTGCTTTCCAAACATTACATTGGTAATATTCCGTTTGGCATCTGTTGTAATATCTGAAAGGTAAATATTGAGGATATATAATTCTTCCTCTGAGAGTCTTTTTAACAGTGCCATATCTTGCTCATTAAAATAAATTTTATTTTCCATAATAAATCCTCCTATAATTTTTAAAATTATGTACAATAATTATGTACATTTTATATGTTGACAATAATATTATATAGCAAAAAAATATTATGTCAAGTGATTTTGCAAAATTTATCAAAATATACAAAAAATTATAAAAAAAACAAATTATTCTAAAAATAATATGAGATATATATTGTAATATCAAATATAAATATTCTTAATAAATATTAGAAAATTTAATAAATTAACTTTGTTGACAATTACTTTTTTCAATGATATAATTTGAAAAAATGAGGTGAAATTTATGAATATAAAGGAATTTATGCATAATAATAAACTACTTGTAATTTTAACAATTATATTTTTGCTAATATCACTAGGTTTTCTTTGTATATGTTATACCTTTGGAGTTGATACTGAATATTCCATATTTATAGAAAGTTCTCCGACTTATAGATGGATAGCACAGGGGAGATTTGGTATAGGATTTATAAAAAAGATTTTTGCAACAAATGATATAAAACCTTTTAGAAATACATTTTTAAGTTTAATATGTATATTTTTAAACTCTATTTTTATATGTAAATTACTAAGTAGAATAAATACAAAAACAAGTAAAATGGCAAGTATTATTCATTCTTTAATATATGTCACATTTCCCATAGTAGTTCATTATATGTATTTTACTACATATAATTTTGAAATATCACTTGGAATGCTTATTACTACAATTAGTGTATATTATTTGAATGAGTATTTTCTATTTAAGAAAAAGCAAGATAACCTTTTAATTGGTGCAATTTTACTTACAATGTCAGTATCATTTTATCAGTCACTAGTTCCTGTATTTGTAGCAATGGTAATTGAGAGTGTGATTTTGTACTTGTTAGAAAATTCAAAAGAAGATGAGATTAATAAACTTTCAAAAGTTATTATTCTTTTATTAAAATATGCTGCTATATTCGTAGTTTCAATGGCATGCTATTTTATATTAAATAAAATTTTACTAAAATTTGTACCAAATGAGGCTTATACATCGAATTTTTTTGCATGGAAAAGTCAAAATGTATCATATATATTAAAATCTTTAAAAGAATATTTTATAAAAATATATTTTAAAGGAGAAATATATGGTTCATTTATGCTTATACCAACTTATATATTTATGCTGTTAATAGTGTGCAAAATTGTAACTTCAAATAGTATAAAAAAAATAAATAAGTTAGTTATACCATTATTACTAATAATATTGTTTTTGCTGCCAATGGCTATACCATTCGTACTGGGTACAGTAATGCCATATAGAACACAACAAGTATTTTTAGTAATAGTACCATTTATATGGTATTTGGCATATTATTTAATTTTGAATAAATATTTAAAAGTAGGAGTAATGTTGATTACTTTATATATTGTTTTTAAAAATACGATGTATACTAATAAAATGTTATATAGTAATTATTTAAGATTTAATGAAGATGTAAATACTTCTAGGCAAATTGTAGATAGAATATATGATATGGATATAAAAGATGTGGAAAATTATCCAGTAGTATATTTAGGTAAAAAGGAAACATCAGAAATACCAAACCACATTAAACAAGAACTTATAGGATATTCAATTTATGAATGGGATAATGGAAATTACGTTAGAATTCAAGCATTAGTAACTATGGTTCAAGAAAGATTTAATTTGGTATATTATTTACAAAAAGATGAAGAAACACTATCAAAAGCAAGAGAACTGTCACAAGATATGCCAATATGGCCTGCTAAAGGGAGTGTTGATTTGAGAGGAGGATTTATAATTGTCAAATTATCAGAACAATAAACAAAGAAAATGTAATATATTCGTAACTGAATATGAAGAAATATGTGATTTTTTTAAGAATAATCTAAGGCTTGTAATTATAACAATTATTTTTGCTATACTTGCGTTTGGATATGCTATGACACTGTTTACACTTGGAGTTAGTACAGAAACATCAGTATTTAACGAAGCATCAGGTAGTGCAAGATGGGTAGCACAGAGTAGATTTAGTGTTGGAATTTTAAAGAAGATATTTACAACTAATCAAATACTTCCATTTAGAACAACATTTCTTGCTGTAATAATGATAGTACTTACTTCTTTACTACTTTGTAAAACTCTAAATAGTGTAACAGGTAAAAAGAATAAATCTATTGCAAATGATATAATGTCGATACTATTTGTAACAATGCCAATTGCTGCTCACTACATGTATTATTTAACCTATAATTTTGAAATTGGTATAGGAATGTTTATTACCATATTATCAGTATATTGTTTTAATAAAACAATATTATTTAAAGAAAGTAAACTATATACGATAATAGGTGTAATATGTTTATTTACAAGTATTGGTGAGTATCAATCTTTTGTAGCGTTTTACATACTTATTCAAGTAGCTACTTTGTTAATATATTATATGTACAATGACATAAAATTTAGAGAAAAAGTTATAATGATTGCAAAATATATAGCATTACTTATTATATCACTTATTATATATTTTATAGTGAGTAAAATATTTTTAATATTTATAGAGGAAGAAAAATATTCGCAGGGATTTTTCTTATGGGGAAAATCAGAAGTAAGCGCAATTATTTCAAATCTAAAAGAATATTTTTTAGATATATATGTAAATAGAAATGTGTATGGAATGATGATTGTTACTCCTACATGTATAATTGCAATTATACTTGCAGTAATACTTGTATTTAAGAAAAAATTCTTAGAAGCGCTTATGTTATTGTTTATGTTAATAACACCTATGTTACTTCCAATTGCAACAGGAAGTAAAATGCCATATAGAACACAACAAGCAATAATGGCGTTAATTCCAATTATATGGTATATAGTAACTATATTTTTTGATAAAGTTATGGTACAAAAGGCAATATATATTGTAGCATTTTTAGCTGCAATGAGGCAGTCTATGTATATAAATAAACTATTTTATAGTGATTATTTAAGATATCAAAATGATGTTAATTTATGTAGAAGAATATCAGATAGAATATATGATTTAGATTTAAAGGATTTAGAAAATTACACAGTAGTGTATTTAGGTAAACAAGAAACAAAGGAAATTCCTAACCTAATAAGGCAAGAACTTATTGGATATTCAATATTTGAATGGGACGGTGGAAATTACAAGCGAATTCAAAACTTCATGACGCTTACTACTGCAAAATTTAAAATTGTAACAAGTCCTGAAACTATTACAAGGGCAAAGGAACTTTCACAAGATATGCCTGTATGGCCGGATAAGGGGAGTATTGCAGTAAAAGAAGATATGATTGTTGTAAAATTAAGTGAGTAGTTAAAATATTATGTTTATAAAAACTAGGTATTATATGTATAAATATAGTATCTAGTTTATTTATTTAAAAAATAAATTATTAAAATAAATTATAAAATATATTATTTGTAGTTTTATACTTTTTGTTTCTCTTAGCGTTAATATTATCATTTGTTATTGCTATAATGTATTATCGATGTTATAATTATTTAGGCTCCGATCTGTTAGCTAGAAAGGAGAACAGTTTATATGCTAATTTTTATTAACATTATGAATGCGATAGCCAATATAGTTAATGCATTTTGCAATTTATATAAGACTATTCGCAATCATAAATAGCTTATAGCACAAGTTCCCGCTTGTGCTATTATTATTTTATTCAGATAAATTAATTTTATACAAAAAATCAGAGAAGGCAGTTCCCGCTACCTCTCCGACAGTTTAATGCTATTTTCATTAACCCTTTCTATAGCTTTTTTGAAAGGAGACAAACAGAAAAACTATTTGTCATGGTACAATAAAACTATAATATATATCTTTATTGTACTTTTATTATAAACTATTTTTAGTATATTGTCAAGTATTTTATTGCTATAAAGTATTATCGATGTTATAATTATTTAGGCTCCGATCTGTTAGCTAGAAAGGAGGACAATTTTATGAATATCTTTATAGATATTATTAATGCGATAGCACATATTATAAATGCATGTTGTAATTTATATAAAACTATTCGCAAACATAAGTAGTTTTTAGCACAAGTTCCAGCTTGTGCTACTATTATTTTATTCAAATAAGTTAATTTTATACAAAAAATTGAGAGAATAGTTCCAGCTATCCTCTCGACAATTTTATTTTTTCTTTATAGATCTTTCTGTAGTTTCACAGAAAGGAGACAAACAAAAAACTATTTGTCATGGTACAATAAAATTATAATATATATCTTTATTGTACTTTTATTATAAACTATTTCAAGCGTATTGTCAAGTATCTTGCTTATACGATACAAAGTAATTTTTAAATATAATGTATAGTTTTTAGTATTTATGTTGAAATAAATTATAAAATATTGACAAATAAGTAACCTAGTTATATAATGTTTAAAAATTTTTAGAAGAAAAATGTTAATATGTTTTTTTGATAAATAGAAAGGGGAAATATGATATGATTAAGGAATTAAGAGAATTTGTAAAGGAATGTAGAGAAGAACAAACTTTATCATTTATTGTATTGGTAAAAGATGAGTTTGAAAAGCGGATAAAAAAGAATCCTTTTAAAACAGTTACACTTTATATTTTACATTTTAAAGATTCAAGGGTTTCGTTTGTTACTAACAATGTTAATAATATGATTATTGAAGATTATACAACAGAAAAAGTTAATTATGTATCTTTAGAAAGACTTATAAAAGAATATCACTATTTTGATATTTCTAGTAGTACTATTACAAAAAATGGAGAAGAACTTGAGTGTTTAAAAATTGAATTTGTAAATACTTGTGAAATTTCCTCAATAGAAAAAAATTGTATTTTTTATAGTCTAAAAATGTATCAAATAGAATGTCAGCAAGAAACCATAAAAAGTACTTTAAATAAAATTAAGAAAAGTTTTAAAACTTTAATACATAATATGCCATATACAAAGGAATTTGACATTTTTGTAAAATATTACAATAAAGAAGAAAAAATGCAAATTGAAAGAGAACTAGAATCTGATGATGAAAAAAACGTGTTGAAAAAATGTGAAATAATAGTAGATTTAAATGTATTAGAAACATATTTAAAAGATACTGAGTTTATAACTAAACTAAGCTATTTTGATTCAAATATTTCATATTTAAAAATTACATTTAAAATGAAAAATATAAAAGAATAGTAAAATTAGTCTACTTCTTATGCTAATGACAAAAAAACGGAATAATTTTCCGTTTTTTTGTTATTAGACTTTGTATAAAAGTGTAACATTTATTTATGGAACACATCTTACATCAATTAATTTAAATTTTATAGGAGCATTCTGTTATCTGCTATTCTTATAAATTTTATTTTTAACTGTGTTTTATTGTTATAAAATTTTAAACTATATAACGTATTATGTCTAATCTATTTACTAATTAGATATTAATGTAGACTTTTTACTTCCAAATTTGTGTGTTATTCTAATTAAATATATTATCTATATATTATTGCCTTCTCTTTTAGATCTGACATGATACATTCTGGTACTAATGTGCTAACATCTTTATTGCCTAAAAGGAGTATTTTTACAATACTTGAACCTCTAAAATCTTCTTCGCTTGTTATATCATATATAAAAAAGATTTCTTCTCCATATTCTTGCTTTGCTAAGTATTTTGTTGTTATTTGAAGATGCATTTCTTCCTCAAAAGTTCTACCTGCTTTTACTCCTCTAAATACATTGAAAATTCTTTCTTCATGGCATATATCTTGTATCATTTTTTTTCCTGCCACTTTTACTATTATATTATCGCTTAAGTTTTCAACGCATTTTTTTACCATCATTGAACGTTCTTCTTGGTTGAACCAATATTTTTTTTTATTAGTATTATCTGCTACTACAACTGTAACACTGGTAAATATTTTTAAAGCATTTTTTAACCTATCAGTATGACCATTATGTCATGGATCAAAACTTCCAACAAAAATAGCTTCACTCATGATTATTCCTCCTTAAAATGAAATCTTTTGCTTTATTTAATTGTTCTTTAATTTATAATCTTGGACAATCACTAATTTAATAGGATTTGTCAATATATAATAACTGAATTAAATTTTAACACAAATATTTTACAAATTTATAGTGGAGGTCAAGTATTCATTAATTAAAGGGTGTAAAAAACTACACCCTTTATCAAAATTGTAATAGGAACTATATAATGTTATAATTTTACAACTAACTTTTTATAATCAGGACACATTCTTTTTAAGAAAGCTTTATATGTTGCTAATACTTCATCTGCAGATTTGTGCTGTCTATAGGCATCTTTGGTAAGTGTTTCACCTGTTACCATATCATTTGCTCTTGTGCAATCCTGACTAATCTCATCAATCAAGATAATTTTATTTTGAAGTATTCCAAATTCCATTTTAAGATCTACAAGTTTTATTCCCGCATTCTTGTATATTTTATTTAAAATGTCACCTATTTTGGTAAGCATACTATCAGCTTCATCAAACTGTGGTTTTGTTAATAATCCTAATCCTAAAATATAGCTTTCATTCATAGTAGGATCATCAATTCCGCCTGTTAAACTTACGTCAATTTTTGCATCATATTTATTGAGTGGTATCTCAAATTTTTGTCCCTCTTTAACAAATATAGGAAAGAGCCTTACAATAGAACCTGCCGCATAATATCTTCTAATCCATTCAATTGGAATAGGTTTACACCGCTTAATTAAAATTGCCATTTTACCATTAATATTTAAAATTCGATTTTCTAGTCTTTCTGTTGGTATTCCATTTTCTTCAATTAAATTTAAGAAAAACATTGTAGCATACATACGGTAAATGTCAGTTCCCTCAATTATGCCTTCTCTTTTATTAGTTACACTCCTTAGATGTGGTTTGTAAAACATAATGGCAGTTTTCTCATCTAAAGCATATATTGTCTTAGATTTTCCATCAGCAATAACTTTTTGTTTAGAAAAATCCATTCCCTTTAAATATTGATACTTTTTAGTTAAATCATTCATCTTTTAAAGCCTCCTTTATAGTCTTAATAGATTCGCTTGTCTCTTTAGATGAGTCAATTTCTACAATTTTAATATTTTTCTCATGTGCTTTCAAGAACTTTACAGCTTGCTCATACATATTTGCATAATATTCCAAAGAATTTAATTCTTCAAATTGATCGTGATTTGCTCTTTGTAGGTTCCTTTTATATGCAATTTTAGCATCAAGTTTGCAATAAAACAATATATTGGGTAATGGTCTCCATGCCTCTATTACCTTTAATGCAAAATCTTCACTTATAGCTAAATTATCTACTAAGGAAGTAAGTATAGACCTATCATAAACAGTATTAACTATATTTCTTGCAGACCAATGCTGTTTACCAACAATTTCAGCCCAGAGTAGATATTTATTGTCATTCCAAAGCGATGTTGCATCTCTTCCAGCTTTACCTGAAAATGGTTCAACTAAAACTGCTGGTAAATTTTTAAATAAACCTGTTTGTACTACTTTTCTTGCCAATGTAGACTTTCCTGAACCGTCAATTCCATCAAATGCTATACATATTTTTTCATTAATAGGTGGAACTAGACCAAGATTTATAAATAGTGGTAGTTTATCAATTCTTGCAGTAGCTAGTACTGCTCCAAAGTTGACTACTTTTGTATGTTCTACCAAGCCATTTATTTTTGCAGTTTCTCCTGTTTCTACTACATCAAAAATTGCATCAGCCCAGCCAAGTTTAATACTTGCCTCAACACTACCAGCCATATTAATAATATTACTATCATTTATTTGATAATTTTGTTTTAATACGTTTGGATAAGTTGTAGCAATTTTTCTTTGTAAGAAATACGATAATGGATAGTCTTTTAAATCCTTTGGTACTAAAATACTCATTCTACAATCGTTTTGTTCAAAGTGCTTTAATGCAACAAAAGCTTTATTTGAATTTTCCAGCCATTTGTCGGCACCATATAAAACCAAGTCAAATTTATTGTAATTTTTGTTTATATCTTCCCATTTTAACAAATTAATTCTTAAAATATACTTTTCTGTTTCTATGTCGTAGACAAGTAATCTAGAACTAATTTTTGGAATTTTTATGCCTAGTGATTCAATATATCTGTGCAAAACTTTTTGTAGTCTGCCTTTTACTGCACCAATACTTATAATAGTTTTTGTATCAGATACTGTATTATTCTTAAAAAGACACATTTCTAAATCATTAAGTACATTTAAGCTTTCAGTAGAATAAAAAGATCTTATATCATCTTCAGTAAATAAAATTTGACTAGTAGACTCTGATGTATTGGAATAAGCCTGACCAGACATAGTATTACCAATTAACGAAAGCATTGCTCTTATTTTCATATGTGACATTGTAGGTTTTAATCTTTTTATAACTTCAATTGCATTAAAATATGCATCTCTTACCGCTTCATCACCATTTTTAAAACTTTTTCCAATTCCAATAACGGCTAATGAGTTTTGCTTGGTAAGAGGTTCTTTACCCATGATAAAAATTGGTGAAGAACTAAATGGATACCAAGGTTTCATTATATTAACTTTTATCTTAACTTTTGCACTAGCCTCTAATGCTATTCCGCTTAATTCTCCATATGCCTGCTTTGCATGAACATCTCCTAAATATAAACCTGCTCCCTCAATTTCAACAGGTAAATATATGTCAACTCCCTCTGAAATAAACGGATTATCAAAATTTCCACCAGTGCATCCAATATGCCCAGTCTTTATAATGCAATCACTTGGCTTTGTTGCAATAATTCCAATACAAGGCTTTGCTACAAAATTTATCTGATTTTTAAAATACTGTAAACTGCCATTTTTATCATTAAAATGTACAATAATTGGAAATCTACTACTAAAGTCGAAATTTTCATTATTTTCTAAAGGCGCTATTCCTGCACTCTTTGAAAGCATTTGTGCCATTTCTAATATTTCAATATTTTCTATGTGAACTTTTAAAAAATCTCCTGGTTTTGCTCCTTTGATTTCTATTGGACCAGTTAAAGGATGATGATGTGGTGGATTTTTCATACTCATAAGATGTTCTAATTCAGAAAGATTAGTGAAACTATCACCAAAAGCATTAAGGGTTTCTATGCATACTTCTTCGTTTTGAGATATCTGTGCTATAAATTTACTTTCTCCACCAATTACGATACTTTTGTTACATTTTATTGAGTCCATACTATATCCTCCTATTTATATTGCATAAGTTCAATACCTTCCATTTCAAGTTGCTTAGGACATTGAGGTCTTAAGTTAATATCACTAAGCAATAGATTTTCTGGCATATTCACTAAGTTTAAAATTGCGTCACCAATTTCTGTAGGTTTTATTTTCCATTCTTCTTCATATCCATGCTCTCTATTTTTTATAGCGCCTAAAGATAAATGAGTGACTTTTACACCATTTTTTCTTACTTCTTCCATCAAACATTCGGATAGAGCTTCTACACCTCTTTTGCTACTACAATAAGCTGAGCCCATTCCAAACGGATATCTACCCGCATGTGAACCTATAAAAATAATATGACCTTTTGCAATTTTTACTTTTTCTAGCAAAAATGTTAAAATATAAAAAGGTCCTTTTAGATTTACATCAATAGAATACGAAAAGTCTTCTACTGATAATTCTGATATTTTACCAAACTTTCTGATTCCTGCATTTAGTATAAGCAAATCAATTTTATTTGGTATTTTCTTGCAAATATTTTCAATTTCAGAGGCATTTGAAACGTCACAAATAAATTCTTTATAGCAAGCTATCTGTCTATAATTAGCTGTTGGAGTACGGTTAATTCCATAAACATAATACCCAGCCTTTAATAGCTGTTCCCTAATACCTTCTCCAACACCTCTATTACACCCTGTAATAACTGCAACCATTTCCATAAATTCTCCTTTCTTTTTATTAAGTTTAATAAAAACTACTGTTACTTTACACGGGTATTATACAGCACATTACATAATTTGTCAACTTTTTTATATTATGTATATATTAGTTTTTGGAACGTCCCATAAATAAATGTTACAATTTTTATGTAAAGTTTTTTTACTTAGTAATAAAACAGAATAAATTTCTATGTCATTAACTTAAGCTATAAGGCTGTAAATAGTTGTTGAAAGTACTGTTTACCTTCACACTTCACAGAATAATTTAAAATATTAGATTGTAAAAAATAAATTTGATTTTTATACAATTAAGCATGTAAAATCAATGTGCTCTTAAGTTAATGAATTGATTATAATGTGCTGTTTTGTCATGCTATTTAATATAAACTTTTTTACATATTCAAAATTCACCACTAAATAAATGAATTTAAAATTTATTTAATGGTAAATTTTAAGTCTACATAAAAATTGTAACATCTATTTATGGAACGTCCCTTGTATCAAACAATTTTTATGAAAGTTTAGAATATTATGAGATAGACACAAAGTGCTTAGCATTTAAGCAAAATATTTTTACAAATATTAAAGTATATTTTTATGTAAATAATATCTATTATTGTGCAATTTTATTCCAATTGCTTGATAAAAAATATATATAGTGATATAATAAATACAATTGTTTTATTTTGGTAGGAGGATATATGTCTAGTAACACAGTATTTTTTTGTAAAGAATGTGGATATGAGAGTTCAAAATGGCTTGGAAAATGCCCTGGATGTAATAATTGGAATTCGTTTGTAGAAGAAAAAGTATCAAAAAAAAGTAATACGCATAATAGAGGTATTGCTACCACTTTTGATAATAAGTCAGAAGTAAAAAAATTAAATGATATAACGGTTGGAAAGACTGTAAGAATTGATACTGGATATGAAGAATTAAATAGAGTATTTGGTTCAGGGTTAGTTGAAGGTTCTTTAACACTTATTGGTGGTGAACCTGGAATTGGAAAATCTACATTAATTATGCAAATTTGCAATAATTTGAGTAAACATGGAAAAGTACTGTATGTCTCAGGTGAGGAGTCAGATACGCAAATAAAACTTAGAGCAGATAGGCTTGGTGTAAAGTCTGATGAAATACTGTTTTTAAGTGAAACTAGCATATCTCATATAGAGGATAAAGTTGATAATATTACGCCAAAATTTTGCATTATTGATTCTATTCAAACAATGTATGATGAAGAGATTTCAGCAGTTCCAGGAAGTATATCGCAGGTAAAGGAAGTTACAGCTAGAATGATGTATTTGGCAAAGAGAAAAAATATAACAGTAATTGTTATAGGGCATGTAACAAAAGACGGAGTAATTGCAGGGCCAAGAATACTTGAACATATGGTAGATACAGTGTTATATATTGAAGGAGAGCGTTTTTTTTCACATAGAATTGTAAGATGTGTAAAAAATAGATTTGGTTCAACAAATGAAATTGGTATATTTGAAATGCAAGATGTTGGAATGGTGGAAGTTGCGAATATGTCTGAAATGTTTTTATCAGATACAAATAGTAATTTACCAGGTACTTCAATTGTTGCAACAGTAGAAGGTACATCAACCATATTACTGGAAGTACAAGCTTTAACTTCTCACTCATATTATAATAATCCAAGACGTGTTGGTAATGGAATAGACTTAAACAGACTTAATATGATACTTGCGGTACTTGAAAAAAGATGTAATATGAATTTGGGAACTCAAGATGTATATGTAAATATTATAGGAGGTATGAGAGTAGATGAACCAGCAGTTGATTTAGCAGTTGCAATGGCAATAGTATCTAGTAATAAAAACAAAATTATAGATAAGCAAACTGTGTTTATTGGGGAAATAGGACTTACAGGTGAGGTACGTAGTATAAATAATGTTGAAAAAAGGGTAAGAGAAATTGCCAAAATGGGGTACAAAAATATAGTTTGTAATAAAAGACAAATGGAAAATTTAAAAAATTCATTAGAAAGAATAGATATTAATTTAATTGGTATTAGTACAATTGATGAAGCTATATCATATATTTTAAGATAGGTGGTGAAAAAATTTATGGAACAACAAGAGATGCTAGAAATTTTGAAAAAACTAGCACCTGGTACAATATTAAGAGAAGGGCTTGATAATATTTTAAAAGCAAAAACAGGTGCATTAATCCTTATTACAGATAATGACGAAACTATGGATATTGTAGATGGTGGATTTAAGATAGATCAAGAGTTTACACCTGCAAGTATTTATGAACTTGCAAAAATGGATGGAGCTATTGTTGTAAGTAAAGATTTAAAGAAAATTCTAATGGCAAATGTTCAGTTAGTTCCAGATCATAAAATAAAGACGTGTGAAACAGGAACTAGGCATAGAACAGCAGAACGTGCAGCAAAACAAACTAATGAATTAGTTGTATGTATATCTCAAAGAAGGGGCATAATTACTATATTTAAAGGTGATTTTAGATATGTAATTAATGAAACTTCAGCAGTTATTATGAGAGCTAACCAGACATTAGAGGCGTTAGAAAAATACAAAATTGTTTTTGATCGTATGTTAAATATTTTAAGCGAGCATGAATTTGATGATATCGTTTCTTTAGAAACTGTTGCAAATACGATATATAGAAGCGAAATTATAATGCGTATGGAAGATGAAGTAAAAAGAAATGTAATTGAACTTGGAAATGAAGGAAGGCTTGTAAATATTCAGTTAGAAGAATTAATTGCTAATGTTGAACAAGAAGAAAAACTAATTATCCAAGATTATATGATACAAAAAAAGTCTAATACTACTCCAGAGAGTATATTAAAGGAAATTCGTAAGTTAGATAGAAAAGATTTAGTAATAGCAGAGAAGATTATAAAAAAACTGGGCTATGATGATTCTCCAGATATGCTTGAATTTAATGTATCGCCAAAGGGTTATAGACTACTTAGTAAAGTCCCTAAAATGCCAATGTATGTTATAGAAAAAACAGTTCAAGCGTTTGGTTCATTGCAAGGAGTTTGTAGTGCAACAGTAGATGAGTTAGATGATGTGGAAGGAATAGGAGAGGTAAGAGCTAAAATTATTAATCAATCTCTTAGAAGGCTTCAAGAACAGTATATACTAAGAGGTTATGATATATAACTAGTTATTTGTAAAATTACATTTATAAAGAAAGAGTTATTATGATAAGAATAAAGGATATAAAAATAAGGGAAGAAATAAACGATAAAGAAGTTATAAATATTGTATGTAGAAAATATAAGCTAAATATTGATGATGTTGTAAAATGGAGTATATATAGAAAATCTATAGATGCTAGAAATAAAAATGATATATTTTATGTATATACAATAGATTTGGAAATAAAAGACTATAAGAGTTTAAATCAAAATAAGTATAAAAATATAGAGTTTTTTACAGAAAAAGAGTTATTAAAATTAGATGTAAATAGGAAATCAAATAAAAGACCTGTTATAATAGGTGCAGGGCCTGCTGGACTTTTTGCAGCATTAAAATTAATTGAGTATGGTATTACACCAATTATAATAGAGCAGGGAAAAAAAGTAGAAGATAGAAAAAGAGATATTGATGAATTTTTTCTAACAGGGAAGTTAAATATTACATCTAATATACAGTTTGGTGAAGGTGGGGCAGGTACATTTTCAGATGGAAAAATTGTTACAGGAATTAGCAATCCGTATTGTAGAGAAGTTCTAAAAACATTTTGTAGGTTTGGCGCTCCAGAGCAAATTATGTATGTGAATAAGCCACATATTGGAACTGATAACTTAATAAAAATTATATCGAATATGAGAAATTATATTCTATCTAATGGTGGAGAATTTCTTTTTGAGAATAAGGTAAAAGACTTTGAAATTGTAGATGGTAAAATCACAGCTGTAACTTGTAATACTAGAATTGAAACAGATGCGGTAATTCTTGCAATTGGTCATAGTGCCAGAGATACTTTTGAAAAATTATATGAGCTAGGTATAAAAATGGATAGAAAAAACTTTTCCGTTGGCGTTAGAATTGAGCACAAACAAGAAATGATAAATAGGTCACAATACTCAGATAATACAAAATTAAAACTACCTCCTGCGGAGTATAAATTGGTGTATCATGGAAAGAAAAGAACTTGTTATACTTTTTGTATGTGTCCTGGTGGTGAGGTTGTTGCATCTTCAAGTGAGTATAATACTATTGTAACTAATGGTATGAGTAGATTTGCAAGAGATGGAGTTAATGCTAATAGTGCACTTTTGGTAAATGTTACACCAGAAGATTTTGGTGGAACATCTCCACTTGAAGGAATTTATTTTCAAAAAAAGTTAGAGGAATCTGCTTTCATATTAGGTGGTTCAAATTATTTTGCTCCTGTACAAAGGGTGAAAGATTTCTTAGATAATAAATGTTCTGAAAAACTTGGAAATATTATACCTACATATAAGCCAGGGATAAAACTTAGTAATTTAAATGAAATATTACCTAAGTTTGTATCAGATACGTTGAAAGAGGGAATATTGTACTTTGATAAAAAAATAACTGGATTTGCAACAGATGATGCAGTTCTTACAGGAGTTGAGACTAGGAGTTCATCTCCTGTCACAATAACTAGAAATTCTAGTTATATGTCTAATATATATGGTTTATACCCATGTGGCGAAGGGGCAGGATATGCGGGTGGTATAATGTCTGCTGCTGTTGATGGAATTAATTGTGCAATTGCAGTTATGAAAAATTAAGTTTGAATAATTTGAAAGGAGAAAAATGGATTTAAGATTATTAGAAGATAAGTATAAAATAATTAGGCTAACTCCAACATCAAATATACCATTAGAATTACTAAATGAGGATATATTTTCAGTTACTAAGACTAAAGATGAAATATCTATTGTAGTAAAGAGTAATGTAAATATAAATAGTGATATTATGGAAGATGATTGGAAAATGTTTCAAATAGTTGGAAAACTAGAATTTTCCTTAATAGGTATTCTTTCTAAAATTAGTACAATTCTTGCAAGTTCTAAGATTAGTATATTTGTAATATCTACATATGATACAGATTATATATTAGTAAAATCTGTTAATGTAAGTACTGCTATAAAAGTATTAGAAGATAGTGGATATAGATTTATATAAAAAATGAAATAAAAATGATTAAAAAATAGATATTTGATTATACGTACTAGTACAATAAAATTTGAAGATGAATAATAGATTATTAAAAAAGTGTATAATGGAAGTGTCAAAAATTGCACAATAAAATACTCAAAAAATGCACAATAACGAAAAATATTCTAAAAAAGAGGTGAATTTAATGAAGTTGACAAAAAGTGGTTATATGCCAAGACTTATAGATAATTTAATAGAAGAAAACTTAGAATTTTTTGGAGCAATTAGTATTGAAGGTCCAAAATGGTGTGGAAAAACTTGGACAGCTTTAAATCATTCTAATAGTGTTACATATTTGAATAATACAGCAGATAATTTTAGAGAAAAACATCTAGCGGAAATGGATGTTAATTTAGTATTAGATAAAGATGTACCAGAGCTTATTGATGAGTGGCAAGAAGTACCAGCAATATGGGATGCAGTAAGATTTAAGTGTGATCAAGATACAAAAAAGGGCAAATATATTTTAACTGGTTCTAGTGTTCCTGTAAGTGATAAAATCCATCATTCTGGTGCAGGAAGAATTTGTAAAATGAAGATGTATACAATGTCTTTATATGAATCAGGTGATTCTAGTGGAGAGGTTTCTTTAAAAGATTTGTTTGATAATAATGTAAAAAATAAATTGGTAAATAAAGTAGAATTAAAAAGGCTGGCTGAGCTAATTGTGAGAGGAGGTTGACCTGATACTATCAATATTAGTATAGAAGGAGCCATGAAGATAGCTAGAAGCTATATTGAAGCAGTGCTGGATAAAGATATTGTAGAAGTAGATGGAGTAAAAAGGGATAAAGAAAAAATGGAAATGCTATTAAGATCTCTTGCGAAGAATGAGAGTACTATTTCATCTAATAATGTATTAATGAGAGATATTGATAATAATGTTACAGAGGAAGATATTAATATAAGTAGAAATACAATTACAGATTATCTAAATGTATTAAATAGACTACATTTAATTGAAAATCAGAAATCTTTTATGTATAAAATACGTTCAAGATTAAACGTAGGGAAAAATCCGAAAAGACACTTTGTAGACCCATCGTTGGCATGTGCAGTTTTAAATATAACCCCTGAAAAATTGATAAATGATTTAGAAACAATGGGATTATATTTTGAAGCATTGTGTGAGAGAGATTTGAAAATATATGCAGAAAGCATAGGGGCTAAGTTATACCATTATAGGGAGAATGATACAGGAGTAGAAGTAGATGCAATAGTAGAATTTGCAGATGGTGAGTATGGAGCAATAGAAATAAAATTAGGTGCAAATAAGGAAGAAGAAGCAGTAGCAAGTTTAAAAAAATTTTATGATTTGGCTGAGGTTAAACCTAAATTTATGTGTGTTGTTTGTGGATTATATAATGCAGTTATAAAAAGACCAGATGGAATTTATGTATTTCCAATTACTGCATTAAAACCTTAATAAAGAAATTTTAATAGTATAAAAGATATTATAAATAATTTATTATATATGCTTTATTTTTCAAATTATAAAATACTCATTGATTTTTTAAAAATAAAATGATATACTTTTAAAAGTTATATAAATTTTCGTAAAAAATTTTACGAATAGAAAACTAAAATAATTATTTAAGGAGGAAAAACAATGAAAAAGATAAATTTAGTGTTTCCATCAACTTGGGGTGAGTACCCTAACAATTTATTATTTAATAATGTGTGGCTAAAAATAGCTGATGATAAATCAGAGGTATATAAAGATATAGAATTTAAGCAGCAAATTATGCATTCTGAAGATGAAATCTTTTTAACGGCACAAGTGCCTGATAATTTAGAAATAATTGAAGTTACGCCACCAAAACCAATTAATCCAGTTACTAGTATTTGGATTAGTTGGATAAGAGAAATGGAAGATATAACTCAAAAAGTAACCAATCTTAAGAATGTATATGTTATTTTTAATAATATGGTTCATGAAGTTGATGTGATAAATGGTAAACCTGATGCAGACAGTTTTGAAGAATTCTGCAAGTCAGATGATAAGGGAAGATGGCTATTCTTGAAAAGTTGGGCTTTAGTAGTTTATGTAATGGAAATAAAATGTATAGGAGTATTATATTGGACTATAAGAAAAAATATGCAAATAACAGTTATTTGATAAATAATATATAGGTACTAATAGATTATTATTAGTGGCTTATCAAATAATACTTAAAAAATAACAATTCATATGTTATTCATTATGAACTGTTATTTTTTTATTACAAGTTGTGGCAAAATTTGCAGTAATTCATTTTCAGATAGATATTTATTATTTTTTTTCTCTATTTGCTTGTTCATATTCTTTTAATTTGGTTTTGTATTCAAGCATTTGAGTAAGATATCTATAATATACATATTGTTGTTCGTAATACATAGTTGGACTAACAACGTTTTGCATATCCATAATTGGTGGCATATCTGGTGGTGGAACGTTTGGAATATTTCCCATATGTTGATTTTGCATATTAAAGTTATAAGGATCAAAGAAATTTTGATTTTTATCCATATAAACCTCCTAAAATAAAAATTTTTTGTATAAAAAAGTTTTTATTAGTTATAATAATAATGTAAACATTGAAGTTTACCCCCCTTCTTTAATAAAGTAGTCTATTTTTTCTTGTAGGCTACTTTTTTTAAATTTATTAGTCTATATAATACTAATAGTACTACAATTAATAAAGTTGATGATATATACCATATTTTCATATTTTCAAACATGTAGTTTACTTCATAAATATTGGTATCATTATTGTTAAATACAAATTTTGATATATCAACAATTCCAGTAAATTTTATTAAAATATATGTAATTATACATGAAATTATACCATGTAATAACTTATACAATATAATCTTAGTAAGAGAAAACTTATGAGTGCATATTGTAGAATATATTTGTGAAATAATGCAAAGTCCGCTAAAACCTAGTGCAAATGAAACTAAAATAAGTTTAGTAGTTATATCAATATTTATTAAAGAAATATTTTTAGCACCACAAGTTACTTCAAATATTGCTGAAAGTATGTGTATTACATTTTCACTAACATTTATTTTTAACATAAATAGTTTTAGTATACTAAATAACAGATTAAAAATTATTATAAATCCTAGTATATTACCAAGAGTTTTTAAACTATTTAGAATACTTATTTTTATATTATCAAAAAAAGTTATATTATCATAATTTTCTCTTTTTTTATTAAAACTATTTGAATTTTCCCTGTTATCGTGTATAATATTACTATGAAATCTATTTGAGAATATTCCAATAATAAGTGAGGTACATATATGAGAAATTAAAAATGTAATTCCAATGTTTATATTACCAAAACTACCAATACCAATTGTAGATAGTATAAAGGCAGGATTACAGTTATTTACGAATTTTAGCAGATTATTTGCTTCACTTCTTGTGATTTTTCCATTTTCATAGCTTGTTGCAACTGTTTTTGCACCTAATGGAAAACCACATAAAAATCCAATTACTATACTACTTACACTATTGTTACTTACTTTAAATATCTTTGATACAGCTTTGCCAAAATACTTAGATAATATATTTACAGTATTAGTACGTAAAATAAAATCCGTAAAAAATACGAAAGGAAATAATGAAGGAAATACACTTGCCATAAATATATCTAAGCTATTTTTTACAACATCAAAATTGGATTTAGAAAATACTAGTAATATTGATATACATGCAAAAAATAATATTACATTTAATATTTCTTTTAACTTAAAGACTGTAATTTTCATAAAAACACCTAGTATATATTATGAGAAAGGAGAAATTGTATGCGACATAGTGAAGATTTTAAAGATTATGAACTATTAGACATGACTTGTGGAGAAAAACTAGAGAAATGGGGAAAGTATATTTTAATTAGACCAGATCCACAGATTATATGGAAAGAAAAAACAAATCCTGATTTGTGGAAAAAAGCCGATGCAAGGTATATACGTAGTAGTACAGGTGGTGGACATTGGGAAAAATATACTAATATCCAAGAGAGTTGGAAAATAAAATACAAAGATTTGGTTTTTAATATAAAACTTATGGGATTTAAGCATACAGGACTTTTTCCTGAACAAAGTGTAAATTGGGATTATATGATAGAAAAAATTACTGAACACACAAAAAAAGGAAAAAAGGTAAAAGTACTTAACTTATTTTCATATACAGGTGGAGCAAGTGTTGCTTGTGCATATGCTGGAGCTTCTGTATGTCATGTGGATTCCTCACAGGGTATGATAAATTTTGCAAAAGATAATTTTAAAAGTAGTAGGTTAGATGATAAACCTGTAAGGTTTTTAGTAGATGATGTAGTAAAATTTGTAAATAGAGAGATAAGAAGAGGGAATAAATATGACTGTATTATAATGGATCCTCCATCATATGGGAGAGGGAAAAAAGGTGAGGTATGGAACATAGACGAAAATTTGTATGAACTGCTTAAGTTATGCTCCAAAATATTATCAGATACACCTATATTTGTTATGATAAATACATATACTGGTGGATTATCTGGAACAATAATACAAAATGCAGTAAGGTATGCGCTAAATGGTAAAGAGTTGTCAAATATATTTAGTGATGAAATAGGAATAAGGCAAAAAAATAGTGAAATATTTTTACCATGTGGTATAACTACAATATGTGAATTTTAGTAAAGAGGGGGAATTATGGAAGGATACGAAGGAATTTTTGATTTTGAAACAGAAAATATAGTAGATGATTTAAATATTGTAAAGGAAAGAGCAAGAGTTAATAGAATAATAGATAGTTTGAAGCTTTATGAAAATGATAATAGTGCTTTTACAAATTTAATAACAGAAATTTTAGAAGATGAAAACGTAGTAGAAATACTTACAAAGATAAGTAGAGAACCTATATTTGTAAAGTATTTTCCAGAATTTTATAATAAAAATAAGTATGGTGAAGATGTAATAAATTGTCAGCAAAATTCATCTTATCATAAATATGGAGTATTTAAGCATACGTTAATTACTATTGAACAAATAGCGCCCAAAGGAATACCAATTGGAGAATGGCAAAGAAAAATATTAAAATGGACAATGTTACTACATGATATTGGTAAACCTTATGTAAAAAATGTATCAGAAGATGGAACCGAATCTTTTGCAGGTCATGAAGATGTATCAGTAGAACTTGCAAAACCAATTTTAGATAGATTTTATTTTACTGAAGATGAAAAAAAGGTAATTTTAACCCTTATAAAATATCATGATAAGTTTTTAAATGAGGGGGAAATTATATTTGACAATATGAAATTTTTAGCAACAGAATTAAATAATAAAAAAGAATTATTTTATATGTTAATTGATGTAAAAGATGCTGATGCTTCTGCAAAAAGTATAGAAGTATATAACAAATATAAACTTACTAAAAATAAATATATAGAATTTGCAAGTTCGTATTTTGATGGAGATTCTGGAACAAAGATGAATGTAGACGATAATCCTGAAAATGATATTGTAATAGTTAAGGAAAAGAAAAAAAATATAGAGGAAATATCAAAACCAGAGCTTGATATATTGATTGATGGTATAATTAGTAAAAAGAACTTAAAAACTGTATTTCAACCAATAATTAATATAAAGGAAAAAAAGGTATTTGCATATGAAGTTTATACTAGGATTGACTTTGATAAAACCATAGAAATAATGCAATTTTTAAATTATACAAAAGAAACTGAAATGTATGATAAAGTTCAACAAACATTGTTTATAAATGGTATAACTAAGTTTCAAGATATTGCAATTAAAGAGGCAAATGTTTTATTTGTTAATTCTAATTATGAAAGTTATGAAAAATATATAAATAAACCTAGAGTTTATGAAATGATGGATAAAACTAATATAGTTGTAAACTTACAAAATTATGAGAAGAAAGATTTTGTAAGAATACAAAAAACTATCGATACAATACATGAAAATAATGGAAAAGTTGCATTTACTAATTTTGGAATTGGTAGTTTAACATTAGAAGATTTAGATCTTATAAAACTAGACTACTTAATTCCTGATATATCAATTATAAGGGATATAGAAAATGATGAAGAAAAACAAAAATTTTTGTTTGATATGGTTACGTATTGTATTTCTAATAACATTGAAATAATTGTTATTGGAATAGAGAGACAGGAACAGTTAGATGTGATAAAAAATGCTGGTGTAAAATATGTACAAGGATATTATTTTCAAAGACCCGAAGAGGTAATAGATAATATAAACGATAAGATAGAAGGAATATTGTCTAGTAAATCTAACGAAGCAATTGTTTAAAAATAATAATAAAATGTGCTGTAAAAAACTAAAAAATCATTGAATTTACATATGTATTTTCAATGATTTTTTAATATATTTTACAATAATATGACTTTTTTTAAGCCTCTTTTTACTGAATTATCTTTTTGATAGTATACTATCGAATATATACTTGTTTTCTATTTTTTTTAATTTTTTTCTTTGTTCTAATTCTAACTTTTTATCATCAATAATTTGTGCTATTAGAATTGAATCAATTAATTTTTTTCTTTCTTTTCTTGCTTCTAAAGCAGCTTCATATTCCTTTTCTATTTTACATCTATTATTCCACATTGTGACTTGTATAACTTTATTAACAATTAGTTCAGCTTGTTCATCATTAACATAATTATATACAATGAATTTTTGTAACATTTTTTTTAATTTCCTAGTCTCAATACCAAAAGTCGTGGCAACTGAATAGAGGGTTGAATCTGGAAGTAAAAAGCATGATACTATTTCATTTAATTGGTTAATAAAATTGTTATTTTGTTTATCATTCATATTTTATTCCTCCTAAAATTTTATTTGGATAGTTATTTTTATATATTATACAATATAATGCATTATTATGTCAATATAATAAATAACAAACAGGAAAAAAAGAGTAAATTTTCTTCGCAAAGAAAATGTGATATAATATAGATAGGTGAT